>DATBND010000373.1:0-7330 GCA_036554505.1 Actinomycetota bacterium
CACGCCCGCAGCGCTTCGCACACCGAAAGCCCTTATCTCCGCGGCGGTCTGGCGGGGGAGCGTGCGAATGCGATCTAGCCACTCTCGTCCGCGCATGTGATCGGGGTGCGACTCGTCGTCGATGTCCGCGACGGGGGAGGGCTGCTCCTCGATCGCGACGGGGTCGGGACCCGTGTCCGGGCGCTCGGGCGGTGCGGCCTCGCCGTCGTCCGGCCGCGGCTCTGCGTCTGCGCGCTCGGGCGGCGGACCCGCCTGCGCCGGCTCTTCGACCGGCGACGCCGGGTCGTCCATCGGTTCCGCGTCGGGCGAAAGGAAGTCGCGCGCCGGGTCGAGCACCGCCGATACCTCGCTGAACGCGGCGGCGAACGTCTCGTCGACCTCGGCCCTCAACGACGTCAGGCCGTCGTCCTCCACGGGCGTGTCCGCGAACGAGTGACCGTCCGGGCACCGGCCCCCGTCGTCTCGCCGCTCGCGCCCGCACTGCGGGCAGTAGCGGGTCGCTAATGCCACCGCGCGTTCCGGGGGGATCGTCCCGCCGAGGCCGGCAGGGCGCGATAAAGCTCTCTCACGTCCATGGCTTCGAAAAATGCTAGGCCCAGGCCCCCATTTTGGCGGGATTTGCCCGTGGCGGGAAGACCGGAACGCCTCCGGAGCGTCGGGGGGACGAGAAACACCCGCTGAGGGGGTGCATAGCGGGCGTCCGATTCGTACACTGGGAGGAGGTTTGGGTGCCCCCGGACCGCGGACGGCCCGGGGGCTGGGCTCGCGGAGGGATATGCAACCATGCGAGCCCGGCCTCTACGGTAACAGCTCGTGTAAGCGATGCCAGAGGGATCGGTTAAGTCGGCGGGCGCGTTTTGCGCGTCGTGGGATCTCCTTCGGACGAGGCGACCCTCGGCTTGTGTTGCTGCGTGGACGGACATCGTCCGCCCGCACGAACCACCTGAGGCCCGCCGGCCACCGCGTAGCACACGAGCCTCGACGATTAGGTAGGGCCCCCAGTTACCCCTGCGATCGTCTCGACGATCGCGGCGTAGCAGAGACGGCCCCCGCGATCGTCTCGACGATTAAGGCCCGCCAGTTACCCCCGCGATCGTCTCGAGGATTACGGCCCGCCAGTTACCCCTGCGATCGTCTCGACGATCGCGGCGTAGCAAAACGTGCCCGCTAGACGCTGTGCTCCAGAGCCATGATCCCGACACGGAACGACTCGCACGCCCCCGAGTGGTCCCCCTGGCTCGCCTGGAGGTCACCGAGCATCCGATAGGTGACCGCGACCTCGCCGGGTGAGTCCGACCGCTCGAACAGCTCGATCGCGCTGCGCAGGCTCTTCTCGGCGACCGCCGGTTCGAGCTCTACGGTGCACAGTCCGAGCTCCCGATGGCACGCGCCGGCGAACGTCACGTCGTCGTCCGAACCGACCAGCTCGATGGCGCGCTCGATCAGGGCGCGGCCCTCGACGACGCGCCCGGTGAGCCGCTCGACGCGCGCGAGCTCCTGCAGCGCGTACGCCTCGTCCAGGCCGTTGTTGGTCTCGCGCGCGATAGCGAGGGCGCTCTCGAGCTCGGCGCGTGCCCTCTCGTAGTTGCCCTCTCGTACCTCGACGAAGCCGAGCGCGAGATGAGCGCGCCCGAGCTCGGTCTTGAGTGTCAGCTGGCGGAACAGGTCCTCGGCGCGCCGGAGCGCGCCGGTCGCCTCCTCGACGAGGCCCTTCTGTAGAAAGACGCGCGCGACGTTGACGCTCATCACCGCGAGTCGGAACGGCTCGTCGACGTGCGGAGCAAGGCGCATCGCCTGGGCCGCGGCCTCAGCCGCGTTCTTGTACAGGCCGCCCTCGTAGTAGATGGAGACGAGCGGAGCGTGCAGGGCGAGCATCGCGGCCGGGTCGGTGAGCTCCTCGCGTCGCAGCGTCTCGATCAAGCTCTCCAAGAGGTAGGTCGAATAGCGCGTGTCACCGAGGAACTGGAAGCAGCGCGCTTTTCCGACCACCGCGTCGACGCGCGCCGTCGGGGGCTCGCCTCGGAGCATCTCCTCGGCATGCTCGTAGCGCTCGAGCGCGTCCTCGAGCTTGCCGCGGCGCTCCGCGCACAGCGCCGATCCTTGCTCGGCGCGCGCGGCCAGTCTGTTCAGGTTATGCGCCATCGCCTCTCGCCTGATCCGCGAGAACTCACGCTCGGCTGTGTCCATCTCGCCCGACGACACCGCGATGCGGGCCTCCTGGAGACGGATCTCGAGGCGCGCGGGGAGATCGGCCGGCGTCCCGGTCAGGAGCTCGCTCGGAGCGATGTCGAGCTTCGTGGCGAAATGGTCGAGCGCGGCCGCCGACGGCTGACGCCGCCCGGCCTCGATCGTGCTCACATATGCATGGGTGTAAAGGGGATCCGCGAGCTCTCTCTGGGTCAGCCCCCGCTCGATTCGCAGGCGCCGCAGGCGCGTTCCTAGACTCATCGACCCCTCCTTCGCGTCCCGTGCGAGCAACGGACACTGTAACTAGCCGTTACGGCCCTGACTAGCGGGATTGTGCTCATAGACCAAATTTTCCCTGGGTTGTAACAATCGCGGTACCTACGCGCTACATTGCCTGTTACTGGGAGCTGCCTTCGACCAAGGGAGGGTTCAATGCGCACGTGGAAGCTCGCTTCGTTTGCCGCCGTGCTGATGACGGTGATCCAGGTAGTGGGGGCGCACTGGCCCAAGTGCTGCTGACTCTTTAGGCGCCCGCCGGCCTAGCCACCCCCGCGATCGTCTCGGCGATCGCGGCGTAGCCAGCCGGCGGCGTGGGGCTCGTGGGCTGCAGCGATCTCTCCCTGGGCGGGGCGAGGCGTCGTTGCAGCCCCGACGAGCCCTCACCGTCATCGAGTCCCGGGGCCTAGGCCGACAGCGGCGGCACCGCGTCGTGGTCGAGGCGGATCGAGATGTCGGTCATGACGCCCATCACCCGCAGCGGCTCGAGCGGCCGGGCCAGCAAGAAGCCCTGACCCGAATGGCATCCGAACCGCTGGAGGTCGCTCAGCTGGTCCTCGAGCTCGATCCCCTCGGCGACCGTCTGCAGCTTCAGGTTGTCGCCGAGCTTGATGATCGAGCGGGCGAGCGCCGAACCCTCGGGATCGTCCCGGCCGACGCCGTCGACGAAGGGCTTGGAGATCTTGAGGATGTCGACCGGCAGATCGCGCAGGTAGCCGAGGTTCGAATAGCCGGTACCGAAATCGTCGATCGCGATGCGCACGCCTTTGTCCCTCAGTGCCTTGAGCGTCGTGACGACCGCCTTGGTCTCGCCCAGCACGATGTTCTCGGTGATCTCGAGCACGAGGTGCTCCGGCTCGAGGCCCGACTCCTCGAGCGCGCGCTCGACGTCGGCGGCGAGGTTCGGATCGCGGACCTGGCGAGGCGAGAGGTTCACGCTGACCGACAGCGGCGGCTCTCCGGAGAGCTCGTCCTGCCATGCCTTGGTCTGCCGGCACGCCTCCTCGAGGACCCAGCGTCCCAGCGGGACGATCGCGCCGGTCTCCTCGGCGAGCCCGATGAAGCTGTCCGGCTGAAGCAGGCCCCGCTCCGGGTGTTGCCATCTGACGAGTGCCTCGACGCTCGTGACTCGTCCGCTCGCGAGCTCGACGATCGGCTGGTAGTGGACGACGAGCTCATCGCGCTCGACGGCATGGTCGAGATCGGCCTGCAGCGCGTGGCGGTCGAGCACGGCGGCGTGGACCTCTTCGTCGAAGGTCTGATGACACGCCTTTCCGCTGGCTTTGGCCGCGTACATCGCGACGTCGGCTTTCCCCATGAGCTCGTCGGCGCGGTCGCCGGCTTTGGCGTCGGCGATTCCCACACTGACGCGCGGGATGAGCTCTCGTCCGCCGAGCGACAGCGGGACGGCTATCGCGGTGCCGACGCGTTCTGCTACCGAGCGCGCGCCGGTGAGGTCGACGTCTTCGAGCAGTACGGCGAACTCGTCACCGCCGATCCTCGCGATCGTGTCACCCGGCCGGAGACAGCCCCTGAGTCGCGTCGCGATCTCGACCAAGGCGGCGTCGCCCGCCGCGTGCCCGAGGCTCTCGTTGACGACCTTGAAGTCGTCGACGTCGAGCAGCACGACCGTGATGGGGGTCCGCAGCCGGTTGTGGCGCGCGATCGCGTGGTCCACACGGTCGAGGAACAACGCGCGGTTGGCCAGCCCGGTGAGGCTGTCGTGGAACGTCTGATGACGAAGCTGTGACTCCAGCTCCTTGCGGCGCGTGATGTCGACCAGGACGCCTTGCACGAATAGCGCCCGACCGTCGTCGTCTCTCACGAGCACGGCCTCGTCGCGCACCCACACGGTCTTGCCGTCGCGCGTCCGCATCCGGTACTCGGACTCCAGGGAGGCGCCGTTCTCGTAGAGCGAGGTGTCGTTGGACACCTCGCGCTGGCGGTCCTCTGGGTGGACTTGCTCGATCCACCTCTCGCCGCCTTCGAGCCATTCCTGTGCGGAGAAACCGAGCAACTCCCGTATGCGGGGGCTGACGTAGCTCCACGTCCCGGCGCGTCCGAGCGGCGCGGTGTAGACGACTGCGGGGAGGCTCTCCACGAAGCTGCGGTATCCGGCCTCGGGGGCGCGCAGACGGTCTTCGACCTCCGGAGGGCTCACGTGCTCCTCATCCGGAAAACGACGCGCCAAGTTTCCTCCCATGAATTGCACACACCTAGCTCCCGGATGGATTTTCGACCTGCGGGGGCGAACACTTGAGGGCCAAACGCGCCAATGAGACCGCGTGAGGACGAGCCGTGACCGACTAGACGGGTTCGTTCGGTTCGTCCGTCTACGAGCCGCCCGGAGGACGGTCCGCGTTCGCCGCCGCGACCGCGCGGCCCAGGTCCTCCACGAGCCTCGCCTGCATCCGGCGCAGTCGTCGCTTGAGGAAGAACGACAGCACTCGGCCGGAGAGGCCGCGCGGGAGCTCGGCGCGGAGACGGTGGGTAAGCCTCCATCCGTTGCCGTCGGGCTCGATCGTGTAGCGAACGTTCATGCGGATGCCGACGAGGACGTCGTGCCTGACCTCGCCGTCCTCGGCGACCTCGACGTCGGCGCGCCCGGCGACCTTGAACCCGAGCATCCGCGCGTCGCCCGAGACGTGATCGCCCGCCTCGAGCGGCGCGGGCCCGTGGGCGCGCACGATCTCGGACTGCCACACGTGCCACGTGGCGGGGTCGCGCAACTGCGCGAGCGCAGCCTCCGCCGAGGCGACGCGCGCCGACGACGTCGTCTCGAATACCCGCGGCGTCTCGCCCGGCGGGTTGGTCACCGCGTCACGCTTCGGACGAAGTGCCCTTCTGGTACGGGTAGACGTCCTCCTCCGACTCGTGCCACACCGGTGAGTCTCCAGCGGTCTCGACGTTGAAGCCGTAGTCGTACACGAGCGACCCACCGTAGAACGAGCCCAACGAGACGAGACCGGCGATCACTATCGACAGGATCGTCACGCCGAGAGTGGCATAGCCGTCGTCCCACACCGACTTGCGCCACAGGATGTCGGCGACCACGAGCAGGGTGACGAAGATCATGATCGCCATGTGGGTGTTGATCGTTCGCCACGCCTGAGTGTGCTTGGCCTTGCCGATCACACCCCCCGGTTCGCGCTCGACACCTTTCAACCAATCCCAGAAGCCAGTGAGGGAGGCAGCCAGTCCCGTGATCACGCCGGCCACGATCACGTAAGTCCCCGCTCGGAAGAAGTCGGTGGCCGTGCGCTCTCCCTCGCCGAGGACGTAGGAGATGACGTCGAACGCGGCGACGAGGATGTAACAGGTGACCGGCACGTCGGTCAGCGGTGGATGGAGGGGTTTCCCGGCCCACCCCCGCAAGCCCTTGAACTTGCGACCCTTGTACGTGAGCGCCGGCCTGATCGAGAACAACCTTGGCATTTGCAGCCTCCTCGCTCGCGCAAACCCGGGGGAGTCTCCCGCGGGCACAGCCTACCCAGGCGACGTCCCCGCGAGCACTGCTAGAGGCTGCGACGAAGGGCCGAGCGCGCTGCGAGGTACCCGCACATGCCGTGGACCCCGGCGCCCGGCGGTGTGGACGACGAGCACAGGAAGATGTCGCGGGCGGGGGTCGAATACGGATCCCAACGCGGGGCGGGGCGCATGAACAGCTGGAGGAGATCCTGGACGCCGCCGGTGATGTCGCCGCCGACGTAATTGGGGTTGTACGCCTCGAGCGTGCGCGCGTCGAGGGAATGCCGCGCCGCGACGACCTCGCGGAACCCCGGTGCGAACCGCTCGATCTGAGCGTCGATCGCATCGTTGAGATCGGCGTCGGATCCGGCCGGCGCGTGGCAGTACGCCCATGCGATGTGCTTGCCCTCCGGCGCGCGGGTCTCGTCGTACAGCGTCGGTTGCGCCAGCAACACGAAGGGGCGCTCGGGCACGCGCCCGGCGAAGACGTCCTTCTCCGCACGAGCGATCTCTTCCAGGCTGCCACCCAGGTGCACGGTCGCCGAGCGCGCGCATTCCTTTGCGGTCCACGGGATCGGCTCGTGGAGGGCGTAGTCGACCTTGAACACCCCGGGGCCGTGTCGCCACCGCATGAGCCGCGCGCGGTAGCGCGCCGGCAGCCTGTCGCCGGCGATCTCGACGAGCCGGCGCGGCGCCACGTCGAACAGCACGACGCGCGCCTCGGGAAGGTCGCTCATCGAAGTGACGACGTGGCCCGTCTCGATCTCTCCGCCGTGTTCCGTGAGGATCTCTCCCAGCGCTCGGCCTATCTCGCTCGATCCCCCGCGGACCAGCGGCCACCCGACCACGTGGCCGGCGAGCATCAGCAGCAGCGCGAGCCCTGCGGTGGGGGAGCGATCGAGCGGCTGC
Source organism: Actinomycetota bacterium (assembly GCA_036554505.1). GTDB lineage: Bacteria > Actinomycetota > CADDZG01 > CADDZG01 > WHSQ01 > DATBND01. The sequence goes on from DATBND010000373.1 coordinate 6,841, forward strand.
ACCGAGTGGGCCGCGGCCCCCGCGAGCAACGCGCGCGCATGCGGCGAGTCGAAACGGCGAGCGAGTTGCTCGGCACCTCCGGCCCCGCTCAACGCGAAGCGCAACAGAGCGAAGGGATGCGACGGCACGCGCAACGGGGCGAGCAGGTCGTGGAGCAGGTCGGGCGCGACTGCGACGAGGGGAGCCAGCAGCGCGCGGTACGCGTCAGCGTCGTCGTCGAGACGGGTTGCAGTGTCCTCGACGGAACGTTCGAGTAGCGCGGCGGTCCCGTCGTCCAGCGGATGAGCGACCGCGACCGGCGGCTGAAGGAACTCGACGCCGTGCTCCTCGAGCCGCAGCTTTCGAAAGAAGGGCGAGACGAGAGCCAGCGGATGGATCGCGGAGCAGACGTCGTGCCGAAACCCCGGGAGCGTGAGCTCGGTCGTGCGGGTGCCGCCTCCGATCTCGTCGCGCGCCTCGAGCACGCGCACCGAGAGCCCGGCGCGGGCAA
>DATBND010000382.1:0-2103 GCA_036554505.1 Actinomycetota bacterium
TGACCGTGACCATTCGTTCCGAGGACGGGGTCACCGAGACCAACACTCGAAACGTCGTCGGTGCCGATGGAGCGTTCAGTCGCGTCGCGAAGAGCGCGGGCTGGCCGCAGCAACCGACCGTCCCCCTGGTCCAGGCGGTCGTCGACCTCCCGCGGGGCATCGCCCCCGAGACGTCGTACGTCTGGTTCCGCCCCGAGGACACTCCTTATTTCTATTGGCTCATCCCCGAGACGCCCACCCGAGGCGCACTCGGGATCATCGGGGACGACACGCGTAACCCGCGCCGGCTGCTCGACGGTTTCATGGAGGACAAGGGCTTCACTCCGCACGAGTACCAGGGCGCCCGCATCCCGCTCTACACCCAGTGGATCCCGGTGCGCCGCAAGGTCGGAGGAGGCACGGTCTATCTCGCCGGCGACGCGGCCGGCCAGGTGAAGGTCTCGACCGTCGGCGGCCTGGTCACGGGCTTTCGAGGAGCCACCGGCGTGGCGTGCGCGATCGCGGGGGGGCCGGCGCGGAGAGAGCTGCGCACTCTCCGGCGCGAGCTCGACCTCCATCTACTGATCCGAAAGACCCTGCACCACTTCCGCCACGAGGACTACTCGAGCTTGCTCGAGGTCATCGACGACACCGCGGCGACATCCATCGGGCACCACGATCGCGACCAGGCGGCGCGGGTCCTGTGGAAGGTCTTCACCGCGCGGCCCCGGCTGGCGCGCATGATGTTCAGGTCGTACCGCCAGCGGAAGTCGTTCCCCCGATACGAGCCACAACCGGCGCCCGCAATGGTCGGTGACTAGGGAGGCGCCTTCGAAGACTGTCTCGGCCGAGCCGAGGACCGCCGGCGTCGAGACAGCCGGCGGCTACGAGCGCAGGAGGGTCCCGTCGCTCGACGGCTTCCGCGGCATCAGCATCCTCGTCGTCGTCTTCATGCATGCGCTCGACTCCCCGGGGTTCCCGTTCCCGGACGGTCTGATCGGTCATGCGAATTATCTGGCGTGGTTGAGCGTCGGGATCTTCTTCTGCGTCAGCGGCTACCTGATCACCCGTCTGCTGCTCGAGGAGCGCGCCGCGCACGACGAGATCTCTCTGCGCAACTTCTACGTGCGTCGCGCCCTGCGGATCTTCCCTGCCTATTACACCTACGTGGTGATAGTGATCGCGCTCGGGGCTCTCGGCGCGTTCAGCGTCCCGTGGCAGCACAGCGTGCAAGCGATCACCTACACGCGCGACTTCTGGATTCGAGGAGCAGTTCTATCTCGTGTGGCCGCCGATCCTGGCCGCGCTGACCAACCGGCGGGCGATCGCGTGCCTCGTCGTGCTGCTCGCTATGGCTCCGGCCATTCGCTACGGCGTGTACCGCGTCGAGCTGGTCCTGCGGCCGGCGACGGCGCTCACCGCGACCGTAGCGCTCGTCGTCGCCTATCAGCTTCCCGGCGCCTACGACAACACGTTCGCGGCGGGCGCGTGGATCCTCCCCTCGTCGATGGCTCGCGGGCGTCGAGATGGAGCAGCTCGACCTCGTCTGGCGCTTGCCCAGCGGCGTCGTGGACTTCCTGGTCGTCGGATGTCTGCTCGCCCTCTCGGAGCGCGCGCTGCAGGGCACCCGGATCGGTGAGCGCGTTGTGGGCAGGGGCGATGGTTCGGCGGTACGTGGACCGTCCGCAGCTACCCGTCGGTAGGTTCTTGAACTCGGGCCCGATGGTGAAGCTCGGGCACCTCTCGTACAGCCTCTATCTGTGGCACATCCTGTTCGTAAACCCCTACTCGCACAGCATCGTGAACCGGTTTCCGATCAGCCTCGCGTTGGCGTTCGCGGTCGCATGGCTGTCGCGTGAGTACGTGGAGAAGCCGTTCCTGCGTCTGAAGACGCGCTTTCAGCCGAGGGTCGGACGAGCGGGTCAGTCCTCGACGACTCGCAGCCGGAAGGGAACGGCCCCGTCGAGCGCCCCGTCCTCGTGAAGCCGCTCGACCCTCTTCCCGCCGTTCTCTAGATCTTCGAGGGCATATCCGTCCGGCGCGATCGCCGTGAACGAGTAGGTGGCCGTTTGCGCCGTTGCTTGCGGGAACAGCGTGAGGCCGAACTCGCCGTCGGCCACGCGC
>DATBND010000394.1:0-1938 GCA_036554505.1 Actinomycetota bacterium
AGCCCCAGGAGGATGACCGACAGCACGACGACGCCGAGCGCCGAGCTCGACAGGCCGCCCGCGTCGCTCGGACGCGCGACCACGAAATAGCCGAAGCTCTCGAACGTCACCTGGGCCTGCTGCGTCGCGCCCGAGTCGCGCGTCTCGAGGCGTTCCCACCGCCCGCCGGCGGAGGAATGCAGCATGGTGACGGGGTCGTGCTCGGGCTCACCCGCGACCGCCGGATAGACGAGCACCACGCGTTGGTCCGCTCCGGTCGTCGTCTCCTCGACGGGTTCTCCTAACGGCTCGTATCGAGCGACGATCTCGTACGCGTTGCCGGCGAGCTCGAGTCCCGAGGGTGGCTTGGCAAGGGTGGCCGGATCGAGCGGAGTGATCTCGAGCGCGACCGAGTCCGCGCCAGGGGCCGCCTCGATCGAGCCCTCGGAGATGATCACCGTCGCCTGCGAGTCGGGCGTGCTGAAGGCCCCCGCGGTCGACCCCTTGCGATTGAGGTCGAGCGTGAACGTCCCCGGTTCCGGCGCCTGATTGCCCGACTCGAGCTCGGGTGGCGGGTTCACCCATCGGTACGGGGGCGGAGGAGACAAGCCGTCGAGGAGCGGGGCGTCCGGCGCGCCCAGCGACGCGGTGACGAACGAGCCCAGCGCGTACGCGAGGACGGCCCCAAGGCCCGTCGCGGCGACCCATCGGCGTCTCAATGCGCGATGGCCATGGGCCTGATGGGCGACGTGCGATAGCGCGGGGGCCAGACGATGGCCCGGCGACGCACGTCGACCCACTCCCAGATCACGCTCTCCGCGCGCAGGTTGTTGCTCTGGTCCGGCGATCCCGCCCGGCCGAACATCAGCCCGCTACCGTTCGGAAGGCTCCCCGCCGGGATCTGCGTGCGGCGGGCGGCGTCGGCGATCCCGCGCGCGTCGTCGGACGACGCGTTCGGAAGGACTCCGTCGAGCAACGCCCACGCCGCGGAGAAGCCCGACAGCGCGGACGCGTCCATCTCCTCGTCGTAGCGATCTTCATACGCAGTCCGGGCGCGCTCGAGGAGGGCGCGCGCCTCCGGCGCGAGGCCCTCGGGGTTCAGCGCGCCGGCGTCCGGCTTGTCCGACGCGTACAGACCGACCGCGCGGCGACCCAGGCGCGCCCCGAACTCCGGATGGCAGTAGCTCGACGACGTCCCGATGCTGGCGACAAGCGGAACGTCCTCGTCGACGATCGCTTCCCGCAACGCGACGCCGTCTTCGAGGTAGGCGACGACGAACAAGACGTCGGTGCGAGCCTTCTCGATCGAACGAGCAAGCTGGCTGGCGTCGAACCCGCGGGGGTCGTAGGTCCAGTCCCCGGCCAGCCTGAGGCCGAGCTCGTCGATCGCTTCGACCGCACCTCGTCGGACGGTCTCACCGTAGACGTCGTCGACGCTGGCAACGCCGAAGCGGAGCTCGTCCGCAGCGACGTCGAGCTTTCCGGCGAGACGATTGGCGACGAACTGGATCGCGGCGCGACCGAGCACGACGCCGGTCGGCGCGAAGCGAAACGCGAGAGCGCCGGGTTGCTCGGAGGACGCATTCATCGCCGCCGGGTCGAACGTCCCCACCGCCCCCGATTCCCAGAAGAGCATGCCGCGCGCCGCCGTCTGCGCGGCCGCGGGTGCCGAGATCGTGCTGCCATAGCTTCCGAGCACGACGTCCACGCCCTCGTCGTCCAGCTTTTCGATCGCGCTCGGCACCGCGTCGGAGTCGGGGACGTCGAGGGGCACTAGCTCGATCGCGCGCCCGTTCACTCCCCCGGCGTCGTTGATCAGATCGATCGCGAGGCTGGTTCCCCTGTACTCCGCGATCCCCCCGGGGCCCTGCGTACCGCTGAGCGGATAGATCGCGCCGACCTTGAGCGCCGCGTCACCGAGAGTCGAGCATCCCGTCGCGATGAAGGCGACCGCGAGTG
>DATBND010000328.1:0-4517 GCA_036554505.1 Actinomycetota bacterium
TGGACCGCATGGACCGCATGGACCGCATGGACCGCATGGACCGCATGGACCGCATGGACCGCATGGACCGCATGGACCGCATGGACCGCATGGACCGCATGGACCGCATGGACCGCATGGACCGCATGGACCGCATGGACCGCAGCTTTTCCGCGGGCGTGCACAGCGCGACGGCGACCTAGGGCGTCCCGGCCCGCCTCGGCAGGTGTGTCGCCCGGCCCCCCGTAGACTCCGGCCCATGCAGAGACTGCGGGTGGGCGTGATCTTCGGGGGCCGGTCGGTCGAGCACGACGTGTCGATCGTCACGGCCCATCAGGTCATGGCCGCGCTGGGCGCGCGGCACGAGGTCGTCCCGATCTACGTCACGAAAGAGGGCAGGTGGCTGGCGGGCCCGCGCTTGAACGACCTCGCCGTCTACAAGGCGGGCACGTGGGACGACGCCGGCGAGCCCGCCCACATCGCCCCCGTCTACGGCACCGGCGGTGTGTCCGTCGCCGGCGGCAGGTTGCGGGGGGCCCGGACGGTCCCGCTCGACGCGGTCGTCCCTGCGATCCACGGCACCTTCGGTGAGGACGGGACGCTGCAGGGCCTGCTCGAGCTCGCCGGGCTCCCGTACACCGGCTCGCGCGTCGTCGGATCGGCGGTCGGGATGGACAAGGTGGCCATGAAGCGAGCCTTTCGCGACGCCGGGCTCCCGGTGGTCGGAGACGTGGTGGTCGAGGCCGCCCGCCTCGATGACGATGCGCATGCCGTATACGACCGCATCGAGACCGCGCTCGGTTATCCGGTGTTCGTGAAGCCGTCGCGCCTCGGCTCGAGCGTCGGCATCGGCAAGGCGGACGACCGTGACCAGCTCGTCACCGCACTCGACGTCGCCAGGCGCTACGACCGGCGTCTCGTCGTCGAGGAGTCCAAGGGCGAATGCATCGAAGTGAACTGTTCCGTGCTGGGGGGGTCGGGCCGGCCACCTCAGGTGTCGGTGTGCGAGCAGCCCGTTCGGTGGCAGGACTTCCTCTCGTTCGAGAACAAGTATCTCGCCGGATCCAAGAGCGGGAAGGGCGGGGGCATGGCCGATCAGGAGCGCCGCATCCCGGCCCCCATCTCCGACGAGCTGACCAAGCAGGTACAGGACAATGCGCTCACCGCGTTCGAGGCGGTCGACGCCGCCGGGGTCGCACGCGTCGACGCGTTCGTCGACGAGTCGACGGGTGAGACGTGGGTGATGGAGATCAACACGATCCCGGGCTCGTTCTCGTTCTATCTTTGGGAGAAGTCGGGTATGTCGTTCGAGGACTTGTTGGATGCGATGCTCGAGATCGCGCTCACGGCCCAGCGAGAGCGGTCCGAGCTGATGTTCTCGTTCGACTCCAAGCTGCTGGAGGCCTCACCGGGAGTGAAGACGCGTGGCTGAGCGTGCCGTCGACCTGAGCGCGAGCGACAAGCAGCGCTTCCAAGAGGAAGCGATGCCGTTGCTCGACTCGCTCTACGCGGGCGCCCTGCGGATGACGCGCAACCCGGCGGACGCCGAGGACCTCGTGCAGGACACCTTGCTGCGCGCTTACAGGGCGTTCGACCGCTTCGAGCCGGGCACCAATCTGAAGGCGTGGCTGTTCCGGATCATGACGAACGCGTACATCAACACGTATCGGAAGAAGCAGCGCGAGCCCCACAAGGTCTCCCAGGACGAGATCGAGGACTTCGATCTGTATCGCGAGCTCAAGGATCACGACCCGTCGCTGAGCGAGACGCCGGAGACGATCGTGCTGGACTCGCTCGTCGACTCCGACATAACCGAAGCGATAGACGACCTGCCCGAGCAGTTCCGGCTCGCGGTCGTCCTCTCGGACGTCGAGGATTTCTCCTACGCCGAGATCGCCGAGATCATGGACGTCCCTCTCGGCACGGTGATGTCTAGGTTGCACCGGGGAAGAAAAGCCCTGCAGAAGAGGTTGTGGGAACTGGCAAGGGACCGGGGGATCGTGAAGGGGTCCGCCAGGCAGAATGGAGCGTAGGCTTGAGGCACGCAGCCGGGGGGAATGATGAGCCTTATCGACACACGGTCGAAGGCGGCATGAAAGACCACTGTCGCCAGTTGCTCCAGAAGGCCTATCTCTTTCTGGACGGCGAGATCCTGTCCGAGACCGAGCGCTACGAGATCCGCGTCCATCTCGAGGAGTGCGCGCCGTGCTACGAGCGCTACGGCGTGGACGAACAGGTCAAGATGCTGGTGGCCCGCCTGAAGGGCAATTGCCGGTGCCCGGACGAGCTCCGGAACAAGGTCGCTCGCATGATCGACGAGGCGAGCTAGGCCCGGCACCGCCACCGAACTTTTTCACGGAACCACTCGTAAGTCCTCAGGTGGGCCTCTGCACCGGCCGATATGGCTGATACGGACAGACGCGACACCATCAAGGAGCGGTAGATGGGCATGGCCCAGCCACAGCAGCCACACGAGGTTCCACCCGCCCCGCAGGCCGCGGCCCCCGAGGTCTACATTCGGACGGCCGAGGCGGCGAAGATCCTGCGCGTATCGCCGAAGACGGTCTCGAGGTGGGCCAAGGAGGGCAAGCTCCCGCACGTCGTGACGCTCGGTGGCCATCGACGCTTCCCGTCGTCGGCCATCCACCAGCTCGCCGATCGCCTGGAGATGCTCTAGCACCTGTTGCCCCCGGCCGCGCCGGGGGTGCGGCCGGCTCTTGTTGCCCCCGGCCGCGCCGGGGGTGCGGCCGGCTAGTCATCTCTGCGGCCCGGCCACACACCGGGCCGGCTCGCGGCCCCCGATCGCGGAATTGAACACAGTCGGAGCAGCGCTATAGGATTTCAGCAGTCCGATCCCCGAGCGCCTCGACCAAGCGAGGCTCGCGGCCGCAAAGGCTTAGAGAAATGGCGCGAACCAATCTCCACGAGCTGGCCAACCGTCTGCTGACGCAGCTTCAGGATTCGGCCAAGGACGGGCTTTTCGAGGGCAAGCTCAGGGCGGTGTCGGCCGAGGCCGGGCTCAACTCCGTGCGCAGCGCCGAGGCGATCAAGCTCCTCGAGGAGGTCGGCCGGATCGAGGTCCGCCAGCGCGGCCGCCGAGGGCGGGACACGATCGTGGCGATCCTCTCGACCGAGCCGATCACGCTCGCCGACGCCGAGTCGATGTTGCCGAGCCGGGGGGCCCGGCGGGCGACGCGGCTGACCTACGACGAGGTCGGTCAAGCCGTCGTCGAGCGCCTGTTGACCCTCGCTCGTGACGACGGGCTGCGAGCCGCACAGGTCGAGGCCTTCGCGAGCGAGATGGAGCAATCTCGACAGCGCGTCACCGAGCTCGAGGAGTCGCTCGAGCAGGCCCGTTCGCGCGAGACCGAGCTCCGGATCAAGCTGAAGGCCGCCGAGGAGGCGCTGCAGCGGGCGGAGGAGAACCTCCAGAAGGCGTTTGGGCCGCAGCGCACGCCCGACGAGCCCGGGCGTCCGGTGGAGGACGAGGACGCCCGCGCCGTGCTCGACATCCTGAGATCCGGACGGGTGTGAGCGACCAGCCCCCACCTTCGCCCGTCGTCACCTCGACGGACGGCGCCACCGCAGTCATCACGATCGATCGTCCCGACCGGCGCAACGCGATCAACCCGGAAGTGACCCACGGGATCGCTGCTGCCCTGGCGTCCGCGGAGGAGTCCCCCGACGTGCGCGTCGTCGTCCTGACCGGTGCCGGCGACCGGGCGTTCTGCGCAGGAGGCGACCTCGGAGGGATGACCGCCGACGGACGGGTTGCCCAACACCTCCAGCGGGCGGAGGTGGGGGCTTTGTTCGCACAGATGAGGGCGTCTCGCCTTCCGATCGTGGCAAGGGTCAACGGCCACGCCCTCGCCGGAGGCTTCGGGTTGATGCTCGCGTGCGACATGGTGGTCGCGGCGGCCGACGCCGAGATGGGGACGCCGGAGATAAACCTGGGTCTGTGGCCGTTCATGATCTCGGCCGTCATCCAGCGGGATCTGCCGCGCAAGATCGCGCTCGAGCTGATGCTCACCGGCCGGCGGATGTCCGCGGAGGAAGGCGCGCGCTGGGGATTCGTCAACCGCGTCGTCGACCGCGACGGGCTGGACGCCGCGATGCGAGAGGTGACCGAGGTGCTCGCGTCGACGAGCCCATTGCTCGCCGCGCTGGGCAAGGGTTCGTTCTATCGCGCGGAGGACATGGGCTTCGAGCAGTCGCTCGACTATCTCGCCGGGATGCTGACGGTGTGTCTCGAATCGGAGGACACCGTCGAAGGCGTGACGGCGTTCATGGAGAAGCGGGCCCCCGAATGGAAGGGCCGGTGACTCCCTACACGAAGAGCGCCTTGTTCGAGCAGATCGTCGACACCTTCAACGCGATCTACGGTGCGCACGAAGGGCAGCGCGCAGTTCACGCGAAGGGAACGCTGTGCGCCGGCACGTTCACCGCGACCCCGCAGGCAGCCGAGTTGACGACCGCGGCCCACATGCAAGGCGGTCCCGTTCGCGCGCACGTCCGGTTCTCGAACGCCAGCGGCGACC
>DATBND010000024.1:0-2632 GCA_036554505.1 Actinomycetota bacterium
CTCGTCGTGATCGCCCCCGACGACGACACGGTGACGTTCGTCTCGCCGGGGGAGCCCGTAGCCGCCGCCCCGGGGCGATCGCTCGAGCCTCCGAAGCCCGAGGACATCCTGCTCATCGGCTGGAACCCGCTGGCGCCGCTGGTGCTGAAGGAGCTCGACACCTACGTCGCCCCGGGGTCGTCGGTCACGGCGCTGGTCGACGTGACCCTCGTGCCGCCCGAAGAGCTCGACCTCTCCGTCGGCCTCGACAGCTTTCGGGTCGAGTTCGTGCACGGCCCGATCCCCGGCGACGAGCTCGAGGAGCTCATGGGCCGGGGCTTCGACCACGCGATCGTCCTCTGCTATCGCCAGGGCCTGACGGAGGCCGAGGCCGACGCCCGCGTGCTCCTGACCCTGCTGCAGATCAGGTCGGCCATCCGGCGAGCAGGGCACGACACGAACATCGTGGCGGAGCTCCTCGACGAGCGCGACGTCGCCCTCGCCCAGAGCGCCGGAGTCGACGAGTTCATCGTGTCCGAACGCCTCACGAGCCTCGTCATGGCCCAGCTCTCCGAGAACGTCGGGCTGCAGCCGGTGTTCGACGACCTCCTAGACGAGCAGGGGGCCGAGGTCTATCTCAAGCCCGTCCGCCTGTATGCGAAGGACGGCCACACCGGCGACTTCGCGGGGCTGATCCGCGCCGCTGCGGCCCGCGGCGAGGTGGCGATCGGCTACAAGCTCGACGGCGGGGTCAAGCTCAACCCTCCCAAGACGGAGCCGGTCGGGCTCTCGAGAGAGGACCTCGTCGTCGTCCTGGCCGAGCACGAAGCCTGATCTCCTTCTAATCTCTGGCCATGCTGAAGCTGGTCATCCCCAAGGGCTCGCTCGAGCGGGCGACGCTCGAGCTCTTCGAGGCCGCCGACCTCAAGGTCGTGCGCGGCTCGGACCGGGAGTACAGGGGCTCGATCGACGACCCCCGGATCGACTCGGTCGCGGTGCTGAGGCCTCAGGAGATCCCGACCTACGTCGAGGACGGGTTCTTCGACGTCGGCGTGACCGGCGAGGACTGGATCGCCGAGACCGATTCGAAGGTGGTCCACGTCACGCCCCTCGAGTACTCCAAGCAGACCGATCTGCCGGTCAAGATCGTCCTCGCCGTCCCGCGCGACGCCGGCATCACGGGCCCCGGTCAGATCCGGCCCGGCTCCCGCATCTCCACCGAGTTCCCGAACCTCACCAAGGCGTATTTCGAGCGTCTCGGCATCCCTGTGCGTGTCTTCCTCTCCTACGGGGCGACCGAGGCCAAGGTGCCCGAGATCGTGGACGCCATCGTCGACCTCACCGAGACGGGCTCGACGCTGCGGCGCCACGGCATGGAGATCGTCGACGTGATCCTCGAGTCGCGGACCCAGCTCATCGCGAACTCAAGCGCCTACGAGGACCCCGGCAAGCGCAAGGCGATCGACGAGCTCACGATCCTCCTGCGGGGAGCGATCGACGCCAGGGGCAAGGTGCTCGTCAAGCTGAACGTCCGGGGGCAGGACCTCGACGGGGTAGTTGCCGCCCTTCCGGCGATGAAGGCGCCGACCGTGTCCCAGCTCGCCGAGTCCGGGGCCGCCTCGGCGGAACCGCAGGGGGAGCGGTTCTATGCGGTCGAGACGATCGTCCCGAAGGCCGTGATCAACCGTCTGATCCCCGAGCTGAAGGCCCGGGGGGCCGAGGACATCGTGGAAATTGCTGTTACCAAAATCGTGCCCTGAGGCGACGCCGCGTTCGCCGCGGCGATCGCGGGAGTTCCTGAACGCAAAATCGCGTTCCGAGGCGAAGCTGTGCTAGCGTTCACCGCGTTTTGTTACGGGGTGATCTTTGCAGGTGAAGACGCCTGCAACCCCGAGTCGGAAAGGAAGTGGAGTAGTGGCTGAAGGTACCGTTAAGTGGTTCAGCAACGAGAAGGGCTACGGTTTCATCTCCCAGTCGGATGGTGAGGACGTGTTCGTGCACTTCTCGGCGATCCAGACCGAAGGCTACAAGTCCCTCGAAGAGGGCCAAGCGGTCGAGTTCGACGTGACCGACGGTCCCAAGGGCAAGCAGGCGGCGAACGTACGACCGGTCTAAAAACAGAGTCTCAACCAAACGGCCCCCGATCACTCGGGGGCCGTTTTCTTTTCTGTTACGCCGCGATCGTCGAGACGATCGCGGGGGTATCTCTGGCGAGCCTGGCCAGATCGAGACGATCGCGGGGGTGTCCCTGGCGAGATGGTCGAGACGAGGGGACCCTGCGGGCGCCTCCGCGCTCACCCAGGCACTCGGAAAACGTGCGGTGCACGGGGTGCATGAGGTACACGGTGCACCGCATGCACCGCATGCACCGCATGCACCGCATGCACCGCATCCACCGCATGCACCGCATGCACCGCAGGTTTCTCACGGACGGGGTAGCCGCGCGGCAGACGCCCGCGCTCGCTAGGGCTGGGCGGAGGGCGGGGTCATGCGCTCGGCGTAGGCGAGGCGCAGCTGAGCGAGGGTCTGGCGCAACGGGGCTTCGGCCTGCTGGAGCCGGGGGCCGGCCGCCTCGAGGATCCCGCCGAGAGCGTCGATCGCGAGCTGGGCGTCCGCGATCGCGCCAAGGTCGAGCTTCGTCCCGGCCACGTTC
>DATBND010000030.1:0-3019 GCA_036554505.1 Actinomycetota bacterium
GCCGTACGGCCCCATCCTCGCGGCGCCCGAAGAAGCCGCGATCCGGTACCACCTGACGTCGGGCACCACCGGCCGCACGCCCATCCGGGTCCTCGACTCGATGAAGGACTGGGAGTGGATCACCGAGATGTGGTGCTACGGGTTCTGGGGCTTCGGGATCCGCCCTGCCGACGTCGTCTTCTTCGCCTTCAGCTACGGGACGTTCGTCGGGTTCTGGGGCGCGCACTACGCGTGCGAGAAGATCGGCTGCCTCGTGCTCCCCGGCGGCAACATGACCACCGAGGCGCGCGTCAAGCAGATCTTCGACATGAACGCGACGGTCGTGTGCTCTACGCCGACGTACGCGCTGCGCATGGCTCAGGAGGCGAGGAACCTCGGCATCGACCTCGTCAACGGCCCCGTGCGACGCCTGATCCTGTCCGGCGAGCCCGCCGGCTCGATCCCGGCGTCCAAGAGGCTCATCGAGGAGCAATGGGGCGCGAAGGCCGGCGACACCGCCGGGATGACCGAGCTGGGCACGATCATGATGTTCGAGTGCGATCACCAGCCGGGCGGCGCCCACATCATCGAGGACCACTACATCGAAGAGGTGATCGACCCGGCGACCGGGGAGCCCGTGGCTTACGGCGAGCCCGGCGAGAGGGTCGTGACCAGCTTCGGACGGGGCTTCATCCCCGTCCTCCGCTATCGCACGCGCGACCTCGTGCTGAAGGTTCCTGCCGACACGTGCTCGTGCGGCCGCACGTTCGACGTGTACGACGGCGGCATCCGCGGGCGGGTCGACGACATGAAGCTCGTGCGCGGCACCAACGTCTACCCACGCGCGGTCGAGGCGATTGTGCGCGAGCTCGAGGCGGTCGACGAGTTCCAGATCCACCTGTACACCGCGGAGGGCATACGCGACGAGATCGAGGTCCTCGTCGAGATCCCCGCCGACGACACGGACGAGGGCGCGCTCGTGAACGAGCTGGGCAAGACGCTCGCGGAGGCCCACGAAGGCTTGCGCTTCGGCGTGCGCAAGGTCGACACCGGGACGTTGCCGCGCTTCGAGCTGAAGGCCAAGCGCGTGCTCGACGAACGCGAGATCGCCGGCGGGTCGGGAGAAAGGAAACAAGCGTGACACGCAACGCGATCGGAGTAGAGCTCGACCCGGCGCAGGCCGAGCTCGTCGAGTGCTATGAGCGGCTCAAGCAGATCCTGTCGGAACGGCGCGACGAGCTTGCACCGTTCGAGGAGCGCAACGCGCTCAAGGCGCTGGCCGCGCTATGGCAGGTCGCGAACGGGCTCGACATGGATCCCGGCCAGCTCTACGACGTGGGCGCTTGAGCGCCGGCTACTCCCCCGGTATCAGGAACTTGATGATGCCGAAGACGACGAGGAGCACGCCGATGATGATGCCGATAGTGAGCCACCCGATCGCGCCGCGCTCGTCGGACGGCTGAATCCGGCGGGACAACTCTGTAAGCAACATGTGCATACCGACCTCCTTTGTGGAGGCTCGGTGCCCTATATCGAGACTTTGAAACCCGTCACGGGGTCCGGGCGGGCTCCCGCGGCTCCGACAGCTCGTCGGGGAGATCGACGGCCTCGGTGGTCTGAGGCTCGATGCTTATCTTCGGCAATATGCGGCCCAACCACTTCGGAAGCCACCAGTTGGCGTTGCCGAGGAGCTCCATGGTCGCCGGGACGAGCACCATCCGCACAATCGTCGCGTCCACGAAGATCGCGACGGCCAAGCCCATGCCGAAGAGCTTGATCGCGCGCTCGTCGAACCCGAACACGAAGGTCAGGAACACCGTCACCATGATCGCGGCCGCCGCCGTTATGACGCGGGCGGTTGCGGCCAAGCCGTTCGCGACCGCCAGACCGTTGTCACCCGTCCTGACGTACTCCTCACGGATGCGCGAGAGCAAGAAGATCTCGTAGTCCATCGAGAGACCGAACAGGATCGTGAACAACATCATCGGGACCCACGCCTCGATCGGCGCGGTGGTCTCGACGCCGATCAGGTCCTTGCCCCACCCCCACTGGAATATGGCGACGATGACCCCGTAGGCCGCGCCGATCGAAAGGAGGTTCATGATCGCGGCCTTCAACGGCACGACGATGGAGCGGAAGACGACGACGAGCAACAAGAACGACAGCGCGATGACGACCGCGATCAATATGGGCAGCCGGTCGCCGTTGACCTCGGAGAAGTCGATCACGCTCGCGGTGACGCCGCCCACCAAGACGTCGACGCCGGTGCCCTCCATGGCTCCCGGGATCACGGTGTCGCGCAACCGTTGGACCAACCGGTTCGTGTCGGGGTCCTGCGGCGAGGTCGTGGGGTAGACCGTCATGATCGCGGCGTCCCCGTTCTCGTTGGGAATCGGCGGCGAGGTCGCGGCCACTCCGTCCGTCTGGTTCAAGACGCCGGACAGCGCGGTGAGGTCGGCGACCGCCTCAGGCCCCTCGAGCTCGGCAGCCAGGAGCAGCGGACCGTTGAACCCGGACCCGAATCCCTCGCTAAGCAAGTCGTAGGCGCGGCGGCTGCTGCGCTCGGTGCTGCCGGATCCGGCGTCGGCGAACCCGAGCCGCAAGCTCAGAACCGGGATCGCGAGAGTGAGCAGGACCAGGAACCCGGCGATCGCGGGTAGGGCAGGCCGGCGCTGGAGCACGCGGCTCCACCGGAACCACACCGACGCCTGAGGGTCGTCGATCCCCCGGTGGAACCACGGGAGCCGCCACCTGTCGACGTTCTTGCCGACGAAGCCGATGACGGCCGGCAGAAGCGTGACAGACGCGAGCATCGTCACGAGCACCGTCGCGGCGCCGCCGATGGCCACGCCTTCGACGAACGCAAACCCCATGAGCAGGATGCCGAGGAGCGATATAACCACCGTCGTGCCGGCGAAGAGCACGGCCCGCCCCGCGGTGACCAGGGCCGCGAGGTTCGCCTTCTCGGGCGTCTCGCCTGCGTGTAGGTGCTGGCGATAACGCGTGACGATGAACAGCGCGTAGTCGATGCCGACGCCGA
>DATBND010000031.1:0-4402 GCA_036554505.1 Actinomycetota bacterium
CCATTCCTTCAGCGCCGCTGCGATCGGGAGCCCGGCCCGCAACAACCCGGCCAGCGAACGCAATGCGGTCGGGACCGACGCGTCGGTCACGCGAGACGCTCGATCGACGCGACGACTCTGCGGGCGAGCGCACGGTGGAGAAAGACCACCACGTCGAACGCGCTGAGCACCTCCTCGCGAAGAGAACGCTCCGACGGTGCGTCGGGAGCCTGCAGGGCGAGTGAGACCAGGCGCCGCGCCACGTCGCTCGCCGACCGGGCATGGACGGTGACCATCGACCCGTCGTGACCCGTCGCGAGCGCGGACAACGCGACGAGCGCCTCGGCCCCCCTGACCTCGCCGACGACCAACCGGTCGGGCCGCATCCGCAGCGCGGCGCGCAGCAAGTCGGTTTGCGTTATCGCGCCGGCCCCCTCGACGTTTGCCTGCCGTGCGACGAGCGATACCGCGTGCGCGTCGACGAGACGAAGCTCCGGCGTCTCCTCGATCGTGACGATCCGCTCGGCACGGGGCACCGCGCTGAGCAGCGCGTTCATCAGCGTCGTCTTTCCGGACCCGGTGGCCCCGGCGATCACCAGGTTGGACCGCGCCGAGACGTGCTGTGCGAGAACGTCGGCGACCGCCGGGCCGGTCATTCCGGCCGCGACGAGGTCGTCCAGCGTCATGGGCCGACGCGAGAATCGGCGTATCGACAGTAGCGGGCCGCGGGGCGCGACGGGCGGGAGCACGACGTGCATGCGCGAGCCGTCCGCCAGGCGTGCGTCCGCAATCGGACGCGCGAGGTCGACCCGGCGACCCGCCCGGCCCATGAGGATCCGGACGAGCGCCTCGAGCTCGGCTCCGTCGGGAAACGAGACTGCGGTGCGTTGCACGGCTCCGGCGCGCTCGACCCACACCTCGTTCGCGCCGTTGACGAGGATGTCGGTGACGTCGTCGTCACGCATGAGCCGGGACAGCGGGCCGTACGCATCGATGAAGTCCGCGAGCTCGGCTGCCGCGTCAACTGCGTCCGGTACTCCTGCCTGCACGAGCAACGCGCGGAGCGCGTGGCGCCGGCCCTCGGCGTCGAGCTCGGCAAGCTCCGGGTGCTCGAGCACCAGCTCGAGGTGGCGCGGGCTCATGCGATCGCGGCCGGCTCGGCCGAAGCGACTTGGAGGATCCGTCCGGCCAGCTCGTCCAGCCTGCGGTGCCAGCGCGTGTGGGTCCCGACGAGGCGCCCATCGTCCTCGGCGTCGCGCAACGCAGGACAGCACGGGAGCGCGACGTCGATGCGGCGCCCGGCCACGACCTCGAGCGCGGCGCGCGTGTACTCGCCGCCGGGGCCCAGCCGATTGGCCACGAGCAGAGCTTTGCCGAGGATCTGGCCGGAGTCGCGCGCCCGCCGCGCGCCCGTCACCGTGGCGGGCATCACTACGACTTTCACCGCGCACGGGACGGGGGGACGGCGAGCGGCGAGATCGACGACGACCGCGTCGAAGCGACCGGCCAGCTGCATCACGACCTCGCCGGCGTCCCATTCCTCTGCCGCGAAGACCGCCCGAAAGCCGCCGGCCATCGGGAGCGCGGCCAGTCGCACCGGGTCGCGATCCGGGCCCGTCGCGTCCCAGCTGCGCAACGCGGTCCGATCGAGCCCCAATCGCTCGGCCGCGCCGGCTGCGCGCGCGACCTCGACGAAGCAGCCACCGATACGCCGGCACAGGTGCAGCGCGATCGTCGTGACCCCGCATCCCCCCGACGCCGAACCGACGGCGACGACGAGCCCCGGCGAGTCGCTCACGGTGGTCGCGCCGTCGACGGGATGTGAGCCATGCGGTGATCGTCCGCTCGAGTCGTGCGGCGAGGTGTGGTCGCCGCCACCTGGCACTAGGCTGACCGCGATGGAAGCCGCGTTCTTCGACCTCGACAAGACCATCATCGCCCGGTCGAGCCCGCTGGCGCTGGGCCGGTCGTTCTTCAAGGAAGGGCTGATCGGTCGCTCGACCCTGCTGAAGTCCCTCTACGCGCAGTTCGTCTTCCACTTGATGGGCGCGGACGAGGACAAGATGGAACGGCTTCGCGAAGAGGCGGCCAAGCTCACCGCCGGCTGGGAGCAGGAGAAGGTCGTGCGCGTCGTCGAGGAGGTGCTCGAGGAGGTCATCACCCCCCTCATCTACGCGGAGGCACTCGAGCGATTGCACGACCATCACGCCGCGGGGCGCATGGTGTGCATCGTGTCGTCCTCGCCCGAGGAGATCGTCGAGCCGCTGGCCCGGATGCTGCGCGTCGACCACTACATCTCGACCAAGGTCCGGGTCGAGGACGGCAAGTTCACAGGTGAGCTCGACTTCTATGCTTACGGCCCCCACAAGGCCGAGGCGATCCGCGCCCTCGCCGCCGAGAGGGGCCTGGACCTCGGCGGCTCGTACGCCTACACCGACTCGATAACCGACCTGCCGATGCTCGAATCGGTCGGCAACCCCGTGCCCGTGAACCCGGACAAGGAGCTACGGAGGGTCGCGACCGAGCGGGGATGGCAGGTCGAGCACTTCAAGAATCCGGTATCTCTCCGTAGTCGGCTCCCCGCGATCCATCCTCCGGAGCTGGATCGACGGACCGCCGTGGCGGTCGCCGCAGGCGTCGCCGGCGTGGCGCTCCTGACGTGGTGGGCGACAAGGAAAAGCGCCTCGAAGCTCGAATAGGTATGAGACGCTGGCGAGCGATGACCCCTCCGAGGGCGTTATGGTACGCCGGCGGTAAGGGGCAAGCAGGGGCCAGAGCGCGGGGCCCCGTCGAATCGAGGCGGCACATGCAGCCGTCGTCCCGCGGTGGCCTGGGCTCGAGACGCCCGGCCGGAGTCATGGGGAAGGTGACTGAGAATCTGCGGTAAGGGACCGTTCGGATGAGGCCGAAGAACGACCTGATGAGCCCATCCACTCGACGACACCTGGCGCGCGCCATGGGAGTAGCGCTCCTCGCCGCCCTCCTCGTCATCCCTTCCTTCGTCGGCACCACGGCGTCGTCGTTCGCCGCACCGAGCCGCTCCGACGTCGCCGCGGCGGAGGACCGGCTCGAAGAGATCATGGACCGTGAGAGCGCGGTCGCCGAGGACCTCAACCAGACCCAGGTTCGGCTCGACGAGATCGAGAAGCGCATGGCCGTGACCTCCCTCGAGGTCGACCGCATACAGAAGCGGATCGGGGACAAGGTCGACGCGGCCGAGACGCTGGCGGCGGAGCTCTACAAGGGCGGCAGCGCCGTGACGATCGAGGCGGTGCTGGCGGCCGAGGACCTCAACGACATCGAGTCCCGCATCGAGTACCTGCAGGCATCTCAGGACTCACAGCTCGAGGTCTTCGAGCGTCTCGCGGTCGACAAGCAGGTGTTGAACGAGAAGCTCGCCCAACTGGACGCCGACAAGCAGCAAGCGCTGGAGGAAGAGGACCGCCTCGCCGACCTGGAAGCGGACCTTGAGTCTCAGGTCGCCGACCAGAAGGACGAGGTCGAGCGCCTCAGCGACCTCCTCGCCCGTGCCGAGCGCGCCGCGACCGTCGCCGCCGAGCCCGCCGCCGCAGGGCCTGTGCCGGCTCCGGCTCCTGTAAACGTCAACGTCGACTCCAACTCGGCCGCGGGGATCGCGGTGCAGACCGCGCTCGACCAGGTCGGCGACCCGTACGTCTGGGCCGCGGCGGGGCCCGACTCGTTCGACTGCTCGGGCCTGACGATGTACGCGTGGGCCGCCGCCGGCGTGTCGCTGCCGCACAGCTCGGCGATGCAGTACTCGGCCACGACGCGCGTGTCCACGTCCTCGCTCGAGCCGGGAGACCTTCTCTTCTATTACAGCCCCGTCCACCACGTCGCGATGTACATCGGCGGCGGCCGGATGGTGGAGGCGCCCTACTCGGGCCTCAGCGTCCGAGTGGTGCCGATGCGGACCTCCGACCTCGTAGGGGCCGGCCGGCCGGGCGTCTAGCCCACCTCTCCCGTCTCACCGACTTTTGTGTGTGGGCGGACGTTTTTCGACCATCCAGGCACAAGAGTCGAAGCGCCTCAAGGCGGGTCGTCACCCAGTGATCGTGAAGGTGGCCCGGACGCGCGCCGGCTCGCCCTCTCCCGCGGGGCGAAAGCGACCTCTGATCGTGTAACGCCCGGGGCCCAGGGGTTCCTCTTCCATGCAGCCCCACTCGTCCTTCGTGCACTCGTCGAGGTCCCACTTGAACAACGTGACGGTGTCGCCCGGCGCGATCTCCTCCCACGAGATGAGATCGCAATGCGTGCCCTCGGGAACGAGGAAGTCCCGGCCCGACTCGTCGAGGTAGGTCATGTCGCACGCTTGGTAGAACGGGTTGAAGACGTACGTCCGGCGCCCGCTGTTATGGAGCTTGACCGGCACCTTCGTCCCGGCCGGATAGCTGCTCTCCAAGAC
>DATBND010000060.1:0-22206 GCA_036554505.1 Actinomycetota bacterium
GCGTCGACATCTCCCAGTCGAGTATCGCGACGAGCGAGGGCGGAGTGCGGTCGGCGAAGATAACGTTGTCGAGCTTGTAGTCCCCGTGCACGAGCGTCGTCTGGGCCGTCTCGGGCAGATGCGCGTGCAGCCACTCGCCGATCCGCTGCAGCTCGGGGAGTGGCCGCGTATGCGGAAGCGTCAACTCCATCTGGCCGGTCCACCGGCGAAGCTGTCGCTCGAGATAGCCGGTGGGCTTACCGAACGTGTCGAGCCCGCACGACGCCGGATCCACCGCGTGCAGCTCGACCAGCGCGTCGACGAGCTCGTCGCCTATTGCCGTCCGCTGCTCCTCCGTGAAGATCTCGGGGAGGTCCGATCGGATGACCCGGCCTCGTACGCGCTCCATCAGGTAGAAGGGTGCGCCGATGATCGCCTCGTCCTCGCACATCAGGATCGTTCGAGGGCTGCGGACCGCCGTCTCGCCGAGCGCCGAGAGCACCCGGTACTCGCGTCCGACGTCGTGGGCCGACGGGAGAAACGCCCCGCGGGGAGGCCTCCGCAGCACCCACTCGTCGCCCCCACCCCGGCCCCCGCGCGTAACGAAGAACGTCTCGTTGGAATGGCCCGCCTGATGACGCTCGACCACGAGCTCGCCGTCCCCGGGGAGGCGCTCGGCGAGGTACGCCGCCAGCGCCGACTCGTCGACCAGCGGAGGGAGGGTGTCGCTCACGGGCCGAAGATTATCCTCGTCGTGTGAAGGCTCGGGTGCTCGCGGGGCGCTTTTTCTTCGTCGCGACGATCGCGGTGGCCGGCGTCCTGGGCGCGGCGTGCGACGCGGATGCTCCCAGCACGCTCGACCCGAAGGGATCGGGGGCGGAGCGGATCGCCGGGCTCACGTACCTGTTGCTGGTCATCTCCGCGATCGTGTTCGTGATCGTCACGATCGGGTTGGTGGTGAGCATCCTCCGGGGGCGCCGCAAACCCGACGACGTGGACACGCGCGAGGTCAGGTGGGGCAGCCCGTTCATCCTGGTAAGCGGAGGCGTCATCCCCGCGCTGGTCCTCGCCGGCGTGTTCACGGTCTCGGTGCGTGACCAGGCGCTGTTGTCGCGCGCCGCCGAGGACAGCGTCATGACGATCGACGTCGTCGGGCACCTGTGGTGGTGGGAGGCGCGCTATCCAAACGGCGCCGTAACCGCCAACGAGATACACATCCCGGTCGGCGAGAAGGTGCGCCTCCGCCTGACGACCGACGACGTCATTCACAGCTTCTGGGTGCCGCAGCTCCAGGCGAAGACCGACACGATCAACGGGCACGTCAACTACATGTGGCTCGACGCGCTCGAGCCGGGCCGGTACCGGGGGCAGTGCGCCGAGTTCTGCGGAGTGCAGCACGCCAAGATGCTGTTCTACGTCGTCGCCGAGCCGCGCCCGGCGTTCGACGAATGGGTCGCGAACGAGGCACTCGACGTAGCGGCCCCCTTCACCCCCACAGCCGAGACCGGGGAGCGCGTCTTCCTCGAAGGATCGTGCGCGGGCTGTCACGCGATCCGCGGGACCCCGGCCGATCAGACGCTCGGGCCGGACCTCACCCACCTCGCGACCAGGGAGACGCTCGCCTCGGGCATCATCCCGAACACGACCGAGAACCTCGAGGAGCTGATCCTGCACCCGCAGTCCGTCAAGCCCGGCATCGTCATGCCGCCGACGTCACTGTCCGAGGACGAGCTTGCCGCGCTCGTCGAATACCTCCAACAGCTGAGGTAAGCGATGGCGACGATCGCGGAGCGTCTCGAGAGCATCTGGTCGGAACGGCCCGGCCTCTACACCTTCCTGCACACGATCGACCACAAGAAGCTCGGCGTGAAGTACATCGTGACGGCGGCGATCTTCTTCGTGCTCGGAGGCATCGAGTCACTCATCCTCCGAGTGCAGCTCGCCGACGCGAACCTCCGCGTCGTCGACCCCGAGACCTTCAACCAGCTGTTCTCGATGCACGGCGTGACGATGATGTTCCTGTTCGCGTTGCCGATGCTGTCGGGCTTCGGCATCTACTTCATCCCGTTGATGATCGGGACGAGGGAGCTCGCGTTCCCGCGCCTCAACGCGTTCAGCTACTGGGCACTGGTCGCCGCCGGGTTGTTCATGTACTCGGCGTTCCTCATCGGACAGGCCCCCAACGACGGATGGTTCAACTACGTGCCGTTCGCGTTGCCCGAGTACAACCCGCATCTGAATATCGACTTCTACGGGCTCGGCTTGATCTTCCTCGGCTTCTCGACGACCGCCGGCGCGATCAACTTCATCGTCACGATCTTGAAGATGCGCGCGCCGGGCATGTCGTTGAACCGCATGCCGATCTTCATCTGGGGTGAGCTAGGCATGGCGCTGTCGGTCATCCTCGCCCTCCCCGCGCTTACCGCGGCAACGGTGATGCTCGAGCTCGAGCGCAAGTTCGGGTTCCCGTTCTTCACGCCGTCCAAGGGCGGTGACCCGATCCTGTGGCAGCACCTCTTCTGGATCTTCGGCCACCCGATGGTCTACATCGTGGTGCTGCCGGCGCTCGGTATGGCGTCGACGATCATCCCGACGTTCTCACGCCGGCCGATGGTCGGTTACACCTACATCGTCCTGGCCGAGATGGCTACGGCGCTCATCGGGTTCGGCGTGTGGGCGCACCACATGTTCGCTATCGGGCTGCCGCAACTGAACCTCGCGTTCTTCTCGGCGGCCAGCTTGATCATCGTCATCCCCAGCGGCACGCAGATCTTTGCGTGGCTCGCGACGATGTTCGCGGGAAAGGTCGTGCTCAAGACGCCGATGCTTTTCACGATCGGGTTCATCTTCGTGTTCGTGATCGGTGGGCTCACCGGCGCCATGTTGGGCTCGGTCCCGTTCGACCAGCAGGCGCACGACTCCTATTTCGTCGTCGCGCACCTCCATTACGTCCTCGTCGGCGGGATGGTGTTCCCGTTGTTCGGCGTCCTCTACTACTGGCTACCGAAGATCACAGGCAAGCTGATGAGCGAGTCGTTGGGCAAGCTCAGCTTCTGGGTCATGTTCGTCGGGTTCAACCTGGCGTTCTTCCCGATGCACATCTCCGGCCTGCTCGGCCAGCCGCGGCGGACGTTCACGTACGAACCCGGGCTCGGGTGGGACATACACAACCTGATATCTACGATCGGGGCGTTCATGCTCACGGTCGGAATCGGGATGACGATCTGGAACATCTTCTCGAGCATCCGCAAGGGGAATCCCGCCGGGAACGACCCGTGGAAGAGCGAGACGCTCGAGTGGGCGACGACGTCGCCTCCCCCCGATTACAACTTCGCCGCGCTTCCCACGGTCGAGAGCCGCACGCCGTTGTGGGATCAGCCCGAGCTGTCCGGGGGGGCCGGGCCCCCGCCCGACCACCCGAAGGCATGGCCGCTGGCCGGCGGGCACGTCGCGCTGTCGACGTCCGTCATGGACGCGTCCCCGCAGGCGATCATCGACCTGCCGCACGAATCGCCGTGGCCGTTCGCGCTGACGGTCGCGATGACCGTCCTCTTCTTTGCGTTCCTCGTCGACGCGTGGCCCGTCGCGATCGCGGCGGTTGTCGCGTGCGCCGGATGCGTCATCGGTTGGTTCCTGCCGGCCGAGCACCTGCGTGCCCAACATCAGGAGACGTCGTGACGAGCCTCGAGGAGCGCCTCCCGCGTCACGCCGCCGGGCCGGTGTCGTTCTCGTGGTGGGGCATGGTCATGTTGATCGTGACCGAGGCGATGCTGTTCGTGTCGCTGTTCGGCGCGTACTTCTACCTCCGCTTCACCAGCGGGCCGGAGTGGCCGCCGGGAGGTATCGACAAGCCGTCGCTCTTCCTACCTCTGCTCATGAGCGTCATCCTGTGGTCGTCGAGCGTCCCGGTTCACCTCGCCGCGACCGCGGCCGAGAAGGGCAATCGCAGGCGGCTCAAGGTCGGGCTGTTGGTCGGGTTCGTGCTGGGCGCGACGTTCCTGATGCTCCAGCTAGTCGTCGAATGGCCCGAGGCCGCGCACGAGTTCCTCCCTGCAGACAACTCGTACGGCGCGCTCTTCTTCACGCTCACCGGTCTGCACGGCGCGCACATCGTCGTCGGCCTGATGATGAACGCGTTCGTGCAAGCCCAGGCCTGGCGCGGCCACTATGGTCCCGGGGACCATGTGACGGTGCAGAACTTCGCCCTCTACTGGCACTTCGTCGACGCGATGTGGGTTCTGATCCTCGCCACCCTCTATTTGTCACCGCATCTATGAGCCGCGCGTCAATGTCTCATGCGCCGTCGACCGTGACCTTGTGGTTCG
The DNA here is from genome assembly GCA_036554505.1 of Actinomycetota bacterium. GTDB lineage: Bacteria > Actinomycetota > CADDZG01 > CADDZG01 > WHSQ01 > DATBND01. The sequence goes on from DATBND010000060.1 coordinate 4,305, forward strand.
CGGTGCTCGCCGGGCCGTCCGCGTGGGTGCTGCAGCTGTACGTGGGCGCGTACCTGACCGACGTGTACTGCAGAAGGGGGGCCGGCGACTCGACCGGCGAGATCTTCGGGCTCGCCAACACCTCGTTCGTGACCGTCCTCACCGCGCTCACCGCGGCCGTGGCGCTCGCCGCGCTGATCGTGTCGGTCGTCGCGTACCGCCGGCTGAAGGTGAGCGATCCGTCGACGGGGGGTCGGGCCTTTTGGATGGCGCGCATCGGTGTCCTCGACAGCGCGTTGTTCGGGTTCTTGATCCTGTTCATGTTCGTCGCGTCGGCCCGGCTGTCCGAGTGCACGCCGTCGTTATGAACGAGGCTGTGAACGTGGCGATGGATCTCGCGCACGAGACCGTGACCCGCTCGGAGATCTGGGGCGCGTGGGGCTTCGACCCGCTCGCCCTCGCCGCGCTCGTCGCCGCCGGGTGGCTGTACGCGCGCGGGATCATCCGCCTGTGGGGCGCGCGGGGGCCGCGCGCGGTACGGCCCCGTCACGTCGCCGCGTTCTACGTGGGTTTGACGCTCGTGACGATTGCGCTCGTGTCGCCGCTCGACGCGCTGGCGGGCGCGCTCGTCTCGGCTCACATGGCCCAGCACCTCGTGTTCCTCGTCGTCGCGCCGCCGTTGATCGTCTACGCGGCTCCGGGATTGGTGATGTCGAGTGCGCTTCCGCGGAGCATCCATCGCAGCCTGAACCGTGCCCGGCGGCCGCTCGCGCTCGTGTCGGGAGTCGCCGTCGCGGTCGTGGTGCACGCGGTGGTGATGTGGATCTGGCACCTGCCGGCACCGTACGAAGCCGCGATAGCCAACGAATGGCTGCACATGCTCGAGCACGCGTCCTTCTTCGGGAGCGCGTTGCTCTTCTGGGGCGCGGTAGTCGAGCCACGCGCCCGCCGGCGCGTCCCGTACCCGGCCGCCATCGCCGGCGCGGTGACGATTTGGATACTGAGCGGAGGGCTCGGAGCGCTTCTCTCGTTCGCGACGCGGCCGCTGTACCCCGTCATGGCACACGACGCCGCGCGGTGGGGAGCCGGGGCGCTCGCCGACCAACAGCTCGCGGGCGTGCTCATGTGGGTGCCGGCGGGATTCACGTATCTCGTCGCGATCGCGGTGCTGTTCGTCCGGTGGATGGACTCGATGGAGCGCAGGATGCAGCGCGCCCAGGCGATGGAGGTGGGCCGATGAGGCCTGCCCCGCACGCGGCGGGGAGACTGGCCCGGCGCGTGCTGCTCGGCGCCTGCGGGCTGGCGATGATCGCGGGCGCGTGCACGTACACGTCCGAGGACGGCACGACGCGCCGCTTCGCCGAGTTCCCCGACGTGAACGCGGCCCCCGGCCCGGAGCGCGGCGAGGTCCTCTATCAGCGCGACTGCGCATGGTGTCACGCCGACGACGGCACGGGTACCGAGCGGGCGCCGGAGATCCTGACCGACCCACAGGGCGGCGCGTCGACACACTTCATGTTGACGACGGGCAGGATGCCGCTGGACTTCGACGACGAGCCGGTGCGCCGGCGCGATCCCGTCTACGACACCGACGAGATCGACGACATCGTTGCGTACGTCGAGACGCTGGGCCCCTCCGGGCCGTCCGTTCGCGACGTCGACATCGCCGAGGGTGACCTCGCGCTGGGACAACAGCTCTACAACCAGGACTGCGCGGCGTGTCACTCCACAACAGGCATCGGAGGGGCGCTCCCGGAGATCGAATCGGCCGTCCTGCCCGCCGAGCGCGTCCCCCGTCCTGCCAACGTGATCCCCGGGCTGTTCGACGCGACGCCCGAGGAGATCGTCGAGGCGTTGGAGACCGGGCCCGGTCCGATGCCGGTGTTCGACTACGACGATGACGAGGGCAACTCCGTCGCGCGCTACGTCGCGTATCTGCAGTCGCCCGACAACCGCGGCGGCGCGAGCATCGGCGGCATCGGCCCGGTGGCCGAGGGCGCGGTCGGATGGCTGATCGGATTGGGGGTCATGGTGCTGGTGTGCCGGTGGATAGGCACCACGCGCGCCGACGAGGAGTCCGAAGGGGCGGACGTCTCGTGAGCCTCCCGCCCACGGAGCCTCCGCGCCCCGAGCGCCCGACCGCCGAGCGCGGCACGCGTGCGATCGGCGCGTGCTTCGTCGTCAGCGCGCTCGCGTCGGTGGGCCTCACGTTCGTCTACGCATTCGGCGGTCAAACCCAGCTCGAGGGCGCGTTGTTGGGGACGTCTTTGGGAGGGCTCGCGGCCGGCCTCGGGCTGTGGACGAAGCGACTGTTGCCCTCGGGCCCGTTCGTCCAGGAGCGGGACGTCGATCGCGCCGACGACGCGGCCCGCCACGAGTTGGAGGACGACCTCGAGGAGGAGGCCGAAGGGATAGGCCGGCGAGGGTTCCTCGTGCGTGCGCTGGGGGCCGCGGTCGCGGCGCTCGGGATCGCCGCGCTGTTTCCCATCCGGTCGCTGGGCCGGGCCCCCGGCGGCTCGCTGTTTGCGACCGCGTGGACGCCGGGAGCGCGCCTCGTCTCGACCGAGGACGTGCCCGTTACCGTCGAGGACGTCCCGGCGGGCGGGGTGATCACGGTCTTTCCCGAAGGTCACACCGATGCCGCCGACTCCGCGACGTTGCTGATCCATCTGCTCGACGGCGACCTCGTCGCGTACTCGAAGATCTGCACGCACGCGGGGTGCCCGGTGGGGCTCTACGACCCGGTGGCCAACCAGCTGTTCTGCCCGTGCCATCAGTCCGTGTTCGACGTCAACGACGACGCCGCGCCCGTCGAGGGCCCGGCCACCCGCCCGCTTCCCCGGTTGCCGATAGAGATCGGCGACGACGGTTACCTCGTCGCGCGCTCGGACTACTCCGAGCCGGTGGGGCCGGGCTTCTGGAACCGCGGCCGGGGCCCCGATGCTTAAACGCGCATACGAGTGGTTCGACAGCCGCCTGGGCACGACGTCGTTCGCCCGCGGCGCGCTGAACAAGGTCTTTCCGGACCACTGGTCCTTCATGCTCGGAGAAGTCGCGCTCTATTCGTTCGTCGTGCTCCTCATAACCGGCGTGTTCCTCACCTTCTTCTTCGAGGCGAGCACAACCGAGGCGATCTACAACGGCCCGTACGCGCCGTTGCGCGGGGTCGAGATGTCGGACGCTTACAAGTCGGTGCTGGAGCTGAGCTTCGACGTGCGGGCCGGCCTCGTCATGCGCCAGACGCATCACTGGGCGGCGCTGCTCTTCATCGCGTCGATCGTGGCGCACATGATCCGGATCTTCTTCACAGGGGCCTTCCGGCGGCCGCGCGAGATCAACTGGATGATCGGGATCACGCTGCTGTTGCTCGCGATCTTCAACGGGTTCACCGGTTACTCGCTGCCGGACGACTTGCTCTCGGGCGTCGGGCTTCGCATCGCGAACTCGATCGCGCTCGCCGTGCCGTTGGTCGGGAGCTGGATCGCGTTCCTGGTCTTCGGGGGCGAGTTTCCCAACGACGTCGTCATCGGCCGCCTCTACGCGACACACATCATGATCGTGCCCGCCGCGATCGCGATCCTTCTATCGGTCCATCTCGCGATCGTCTGGCGTCAGAAGCACACGCAATTCCCTACGCCCGGACGGTTGGAGTCGAACGTCGTCGGTTCGAAGCTATGGCCGACATACGCGATGAAGTCCGCGTCGTTGTTCTTCGCGGTGTTCGCGCTCCTCGCGGCCCTCGGGGGCCTGGTGCAGATCAACCCGGTGTGGTTGTACGGGCCGTTTCGAGCCGACCAGGTCACCTCGCCCGCACAACCCGACTGGTATCTGGGATGGGTCGAGGGGGCCTTGCGGATCTTTCCCGCATGGGAGATCCGCGCGTTCGGATTCGAGATCCCCAACCCGTTCTTCCCGGCGGTCCTGCTGCCCGGGCTCACGTTCCTCTTGCTGTACGCATGGCCTTTTCTCGAGGCACGTTTCACCGGGGATCACGATCCGCACCATCTGCTCGACCGCGCCCGCGACCATCCGGCGCGCACCGGGCTGGGGATCGCGGCCTTGACCTTCTATGTCGTGCTGTTCGTCGCGGCAGGCAACGACCTGATCGCCCGCTGGATGAACGTCTCGGTCCTGGCCGTGACGTGGGTGTTCCGCATCGGCGTGCTCGCCCTGCCCCCGCTCGCGGGCTGGATCTGCTACAGGCTGATGAAGGGGCTGAAGCTCAGCGGGGCCGACCGGTTCCGGCACATGCCGCTTCGGGCCGTCTTCCGCGCGTCAGGGAAGTAGGGCCGCGACCGCCATGTCGTAATCGCACTCGTCGACGTAGGTCGCCGGCAAGACCGCCGTGTTCATCCGTTCGTGCTCTTCCTTCGGGGGGCCGATCGGTGGGGATGCTTCGACGATCCACCCGTCCCGACTTACGAACTCGAGCTCGTCGTCGGCTCGCCTCCTCACCTCGTACTCGCCTTCATGCGTCTTTCGGTGATGTCGCCGGCAGAGCGCGACGAGGTTCTCGAGGTTGGTCTGGCCCCCCCGGATCCAGTGCGTGCGGTGATGACCGTCGACCCAGCGCTTGTTGGTGCAGCCGGGCCATCGGCAGCCGCGGTCACGCGCGAGCATCGCCCGGCGGATCGAGGTCGGGATGCGCCGGGACTTGCGGCCGATCGCGATCGGCTCGCCGGCCTTCTCGACCATCGTCACGATCGAGCAATCACACATCACCCGACGCGCCGTCTCGCCGTGCACCGGGACGTCTGGCGCCACCTCTGCACCCGCGTCTCCGCCCGAGTCGCTCACCGACTCGGCATCGACGTGGAGAACGACCTGATAGCGATCGGCCCTGTGGGATCCGTCGACGCTCGCTTCGAGCGCGGCCTGAGCCACGTCGACGAGCGCGTCGGCGCGCCTCTGCTCGAAGGAGTCCTCGTCGTTGGGCTGGGACTCCATCATCGCGTCGAGGGCCGACGCGATGATCGCCCCCTCCTCTGGATCGAGCATGCCTTTGATCACGAACGCGCCCCGTTCGTTCACGAAGTGGTGCAGGTAGCGCTCGGCGTGTCGCATGTTCACCTCGCCGAGCGTCGCGGCGCTGAGCACCTGTTGGTAAGAGGTCACGATGCGGTGGACCTGAGCGGCCGTGCCGTTCGCCGCCCACATCAACAGCGTGTCCTCGAGCTCCGACGTCGCGATCTTGGTCAGCGACGAGACCTTCCGATACGAGATCTGACCCGCCCGGAAAGCGGCCGAGATCTTGGGCAGCCCGTCCAGGGCGCGCGCGACGCGCACGAAGTCCCGAGCCTCGTGGAGCGACAGCGAGCACCGCCACGCGAGCCAATGCGCAGAGCTCTGGCGTTCGCCGAAGTCGACCCCCGAGGCGTCCATGCGGGCGACGTCCTCGAGCCAGCGTGCGGTCGCGGCGTTGATGTGCGACGACAGCTCCACGATCTCGGACTCGAGCGCGTCGACCTCGGTCTGGGGCAAGCGCAGGCCGAGATCGGGCGTTTCGTCCCGCTCAACCTCCGGGCGTGTTTTGGTATCGAACATATATTCGATAGTATGGGGGGCCTTGCCCAGGGGTGTGGCCCACGCCACGCCAACTCGCCGCCAGACCCCCGGGGGGCTGCACGTCGAGGGCGTGCCGCTACAATCCCGCCCGACGGCGGCGGACTCCACAGACAGCCCGGTCAGGAGAGGAGGCGCAGATGGCAGAGAAGGTCAGTGCGTACATCCTCATCCAGACTGCGGTCAGCGCGGCCCAGGTGGCCGGCGAGATCGCCGATCTCGACGGCATCGAATCGGCCGACGACGTCTCCGGCCCTTACGACGTGATCGTCCGGGCCAGCGCGTCGTCGATGGACGAGCTCGGCAAGCTGGTCGTCGACAGCATCCAGACGGTCGAGGGGATCACCCGCACCCTCACCTGCCCGATCGTCCAGCTCTAGTAGGCGACGCCGCGATCGTCGAGACGATCGCGGGGGTTCCTTCAAGGGCGACGCCGCGATCGTCTCTAGAAGCCGCCCGGCCCCCGGATCGACGGCGGGCGCAACACTTCGTTCATCGCTCCCGTGCGGAACCCCGCGAGGTCTAGCGACACGTACACGTAGCCCAGCGCTTGCAATCCCGTCGCGATCTCGTCGGCCAGCGCCGCGGCCCCGGCTATCAAGTCGCGCGGCACCTCTATCCGGGCGAGGTCGCCGTGGTCGCGCACGCGCAGCTCCTGGAAGCCGAGGGAGCGCAGGAGCTCCTCGGCCTTGTCGACGCGCTCGAGGCCTTCGGGGGTCACCTCGACACCGTAGGCGAAACGTGACGCAAGACACGGCGACGCGAGCTTCTCGGCGGTAGGGAGCCCCAAGGTGCGCGACAGCGCGCGGACCTCGGCCTTGGAGAGACCGGCCTCGGCCAGCGGCGCACGCGCATCATGCTCGCGCGCGGCGCGCAATCCCGGACGGTGGTCGCCGAGGTCGTCGGTGTTCGTCCCCACGAGCACGCTGGCACCGACGGAGCGAGCGATCGGATCCAGCACCTCCATCAGCTCGGTCTTGCACCAGTAGCAACGGTCCGGCGAGTTGCGCCGGTACTCGGGCCGGTCGACCTCGGAGGTCGACACCTCGACGTGATTCCATCCGCGCGCACGCGCGAGAGAACGCGCGGCGTCGAGCTCTCGACGCGCCAGCGACGGCGACACCGCGGTGACCGCGACGCTGCGTGCGCCTAGCGCGTCGTGAGCCGCGGCGGCGAGAAACGCCGAGTCCACGCCGCCCGAATAGGCGACGACTGCGCCGTCCAACTCGCCCAAGAGAGAGGCGAGCGCGGCGTGCTTGGAACGAAGTTCGCTATCCATCCCCGCGATTCTCCCCCACGGTACGGTACCGAGCGATGACGGACGGCTTGGCCTTACTCGCCCAAAAGGCTCGTCCATTCGGCGAGTTCGCCCGCGACCCGGTCCTCACGGTCGCGTGCGTCTTGCTCGTCGTCGTGTCGATCGGTTGGGTGGTGATCACGCGGCTGATCTCGAGGAACCTGAGGAAGGGCCTGCTACGGCGCGAGGAAGCGGAGCGCCGTCGCGTCGGAGACGTCCGGCCCCCGCGCGACATCTGGAGCGAGCCTCCTCCCTGACTCGAGACGCTAGCCCCGAGAGGCCGAGGGGCGCGGTGACACCGTCGCGCGCGGCGACCCCGAGGGCCGCGGCGAGAGCGACGGGGTTATGGACGGGAGCGGCGGCGTGGGCGGTGGCGACGTGACGTTGGGCTCGGGGACCGGCTCGGTCACCGCGCCGTCGTTCGGGACGCGATCGAGACACGAGCGCGGGCAGCGGCCGTTGACGAGGATCGTCTGCACGTACCACCGGTAGGTGAGCCGGGCGCGCGGGATATCGAGCCGCCGCAGGGGGACTCGGACCGTGAAGCTCCGGCGATCCGAGCGCGCGACGTGGAGTGCGCCGATCCGCGCGTCGGGCTTCTGCCTCCGGTCACGCCACAGGCTGCCCTCCAGGCCGAATCCGTTCGAGCCGACCAGCGCGTAATGGTCGAAGTGCTCGTTACCCAAGACGTCGAAGTAGACGAGCGCGTAACCCTTGTCCCAGATCGTCCGGGCGTCCCACCGTGCCGAGGTCGCGACGCGCCACTTCGGCTTCGACCTCGTGCCTTTCACGTCGACGCGACGGACGTCGAGCACCCCTCGTGTGTCGTTGCCGTCCTCGGGCGACTGATGGTTGGCCTGCGCGAGCAACGGCGCGAGCGCGAGCGATGCCATCAGCGCCAGGGCGACGAGCCAGCCGCCACGCCTCAACGCGGTCCCCCGCGCTCGAACAAGACCGTCGCGTGCCACGCGAGCCAGCCCGCGATCGCGACCCCTGCCACGACGAAGGCCGCCGGTAGGAGCTCTCCACCCGACGGGAGGTCGAGCGAACGAAGGAACGAGACGTCCCGGGCCGCGAGCAGAAGGCTCCCCGCCACTGCAGCCAGCGCGGCGTTGCGCGCGAGCATGACGGGGTAGTCGCGGGCGGTCGCGCGCCCGAAGCACCCACAAGGAAGCCTGCGTCCAAGCCGCGCGTGCGCGTGGACGAGTGCCCCGCTGAACGACGACAAGAGCACCAACGTCAACGCGCCTCCCGCGTGCGTCTCACCGACGACGACGAGACCCGCAGCGGCACCCTCGAGGAGGGGGACGCCGGGCGCGGCAAGCCGCGCGATCGGCCCCGGAAGGTCGTAGGCGGTGAGCGCCTCGCGCCACCGCGGCCATCGCACGATCTTGGCGAGCGCGGCCCACGCGAATGTGACCGCGAGCAGCGCGGCCGCGACACGAAGGAGGGTCTCGGGCATGACGGGGCATCCTAAGAGCGCCATGGCGTTACGACGCGCCGGCAGACATCGCGACCGGGGTAGCCTCGCACGATGGATGGTTGGTGGGCCGCGTCGTACGTGGTCTTGTGGCTGTTAGTGGTCGTGTTGTGCGTGGTGGTCGTCGCCCTTGCGCGACAGATCGGCACGCTTCACCTTCGGTTGGGCCCCCGCGGCGCGCTCGAGATGGACGACGAGGGACCGCCGCTCGGCGAGGCCCCCGAGCCCGTGGACACGACCGACATCGAGGGCCGCGCCGTGGCGATCGGGGGACCGGGCGACGCGCAGGTCCTGATGTTCGTCTCGCCCGGCTGCATGCTGTGCGAGCAGGTGATGCCGTCGCTCCCCGCGATCGCGAGCTCGGGCGACTTCACTCCTTATGTGTTGACCGACGTCGACGCGACCGAGTCGAAGCTGGTATTCGGACCGAAGCGACTGCAGGCACCGGTCGTTCCCGCGATCGAGATCGCGTCCGCGTACGACGTGCCCGGCACTCCTTATGTAGTGGTCCTGGATCGTTACGGAATCGTGCGGGCGAAGGGGACGGTCAACAACCTCGAGCAGATGGAAGGGCTCGTCGACACCGGCCGCTCGCGCGCCGAGCAGTCCGAGACCACCCGCCGGGCGAGCTGATGGTCGACGCCGCCGTCGAGAGAGCCGCTATCTCGCTTGCCGCCCGGACGGGCAGGAGGTCGTTCATCGGGCGCCTCGGCAAGGGTTTCGTCGCGCTCGTCGGGGGGTCGTTCGTGGCCGCCGCGCTCGCTCCCGGGAGAGCCGAGGCCCACCACGTGTGCGGGCACACCTTCACCACCGGTTCCTGCCCCCATCCGTTCGCGCCACGCACGCGCATCGACCGCCACGGCTATCCGCTCCACCCGCAACACGGCTATCCCGTCGACGACCGCGGCAACATCTACACCGATCGCAGCCAGAAGCGGAGCAAGACCTGTCAGGAGGTCGTTCCCCGCCGCTATCCGCACGTGAAGAACCCGCGCTACGGCGGCGGATGGTCGCGCTGTTGCAACGGCCGAATCCGTCACATATCCGACTGCTGCTCGTACTCGCGCACCCGCATCAACGGCGACGCGTCGGTGACGGGGTATTGCTACAACGGCACACGCGTGTTCTGCATCGCGTACCGGGACCTCAACACCCGCTGTTGACCACACCCGTGATCGTCGTCGCGGTCGTGGCCTCCGTCGTCGCCGGGATCTCGACGCTCTTCTCCCCCTGAGGCCTGTCGATGGTCACGACCATCGACCCCGTGGTCCACGGGGGCCGCACCAGGACCTACGTCGCCGCGATCGTCCTCCACGTCCTCGGCGCGACCGCGGCGGCGACGGCCTTCGGCGCCGCCCTGGGCGGGCTCGGTGCCGTGACGGGCGCGCCGTGGGGCGCGGCCGGGCTCCGGATCGTCGTGGTGGTCGCCGCGCTCTATCTCCTGAGGGAGGCCGCCGGCGTGCCGGTGCCGCTTCCCGACCGCAAGCGCCAGGTCCCGGAGTGGTGGCGCACGTTCTACTCGGCCCCCGTCACCGCACTCCTTTATGGGTTCGGCTTGGGGATTGGCTTCATGACATTTCTGACTTTTGGGACATTCGTCGCGGTGGCGGTCGTGGCTCTCGCCTCGGGAGACGTCGCCGCCGGCGCGCTGGTCTGCGGGCCGTTCGGGCTGGCGCGTGGCCTGTCGGTGCTCGTAGCGGCCCGAGCCGGAGGGCGGAGCGCGCTCGACCGGCTCGAACGGGCCTCGGCGACGCCCGAGCCGCGCCTAGTGAACGCCCTGGCCCTCGCCGGGGTCGGCGTCGCCGGCGTGCTCGCTCTCGGATAAAAGGCTCAACAACACGAGCCCAAGCAGGAATTCAGGCCGGCGTCCCGAAAAATCTGCGCAAGCAGGCGGCACTGGGGCCGGCTGCATCGATGGGCGGGCGCCCGGCGGCCGCCGCTGGAGGATGAACATGCCGAACGTCCGCCGTCCCTTCGCGCTATCCCTCGTAATAGTCGTTCTCGCAAGCCTTGTCGCGACCCTGTCCGGAACCGCGCGCGCGGCCGGCACGCGCGGCGCGGTGGAGGCCGGGCCTGCGAAGGTCTCGGGACGCCTGGCGCGCGTGCTCGACAGAGCGCCGGCAAACAAGCCCCTGAGGGCCTTCGTCCACTTCGACTCGGACGCGCCCGCGGCGAGCCGGCAGGCCCTGGCGGGCTACGGCCTCACGATCACGGACACGTTCGACTCCATCGACGCCGTGTTCGCGGCCGGCACGGTCGGCGGCTTCCGCGCCCTCGTGGACGTTCCGGCAGTCGACTACCTCGAAGACGACCACGCGCTGCAGTACTTCGGGGACACCGCCCCGTGGGCAACGCGTGCGCGAGTCGCCCACGAGAACGTTTCCGGCGGCCCGTACTTCGATGGCGGCGGAGCCGTGCTCGACGGACGAGGCGTGGGCGTAGCGGTGATCGACTCCGGCATCTTCGCCCTTCACCCCGACTTCCAGGGCCGCATCGGCGGCAATTACAAGATCGTCTGCACCACCCCGGGGCTCATAAGCACGGCGACCGAGAAGTGCTTCGGACCGTCGGCGGTCGTCGAGGCGGAGCCCGACAGCGACACGACCGGAGGTCACGGGACGCACGTCGCAGGGATCGTCGCGGGCGACGGCACTGCGTCGGAGGGCACTTTCCGCGGAGTCGCCCCCGGTGCCACGCTCTTCGGATACGGCACCGGCGAAGGCATCAGCGTCTTCACCGCGGCCGAGGCCTTCCAGCACATCCTCGACAACTACGACTCGTTCACGCCTCGGATCCGCGTCATCAACAACTCGTGGGGTGACACGGGCGGAACGCCGTTCGAGCCGAACAGCGTGATAACGAAGCTCGTCGGGCAGCTCGTCGGCAAGGGAGTGACCGTCACGTTCTCCGCCGGCAACGACGGGTCCGGCACGACCGGAAGCACAGGGGCCGCCGACGAGACGTCGTCGTACTCCAAGAACCCGACGCCCGGCGTCATCTCGGTGGGGAACTACTGGGACGCCGCGGGGAACCCGAACGCGAACACGATGCTCGCGACGGAGACCGGGACGCCCAACGGCTCGATGGACTTCTCGTCCAGCCGCGGGAAGCTCGGCGCGTTCGACACCTACCCGGACGTCGCAGCGCCGGGCGCCAAGATCATGTCCACGTGCGTTCCTATCAAGCCGGTCTGTGACCTGAGCCCGACCTACGAGGCGACGGGGCAGACGAAATGGTCGCCGTACTACAGCTCTGTGTCCGGCACCTCGATGGCGTCGCCGCACGTCGCCGGCGTCGCGGCTCTCCTCTACCAGGCGCGCCCCGACCTGACCCCCGCACAGGTCGAGGACGTCCTTCAGGACAGTGCGCGCAAGTTCACGACCTCGTATGCGCCGGGCGCCTACGAGTCCGACCCCCAGAACGCGGGCGGGACGATCTCGTTCGACAAGGGTGCCGGCCTCGTGAACGTGCCGGCCGCGTTGAACGCTCTCGGCGTCGAGCGCGCGGGCGTCTCGACCGACCCGGTCACGATCACCACCGACCCGGCCGGTGACGCACAGACGGGGGCCGCGGACATAACCGGAGTCGTCGCGAGCGCCGGCGCCACGGGAGTCACCTACAAGGTCACGGTCACCGACGTCACGGACGTGAGCCCCGCCGGTGTGACGCTGCGGATCACGCAGAACGTCAACGGGCTTCCCTTCCGCAGCGACGTCTCGCTGAGCGCCACGGGGGTATCCACAGTCGCGTCCAGCACGGCGCCGGTGACGTCCGCATCCATCGACGGCAACACCGTCAGCTTCTTCGTCCCCTACACCAATCTCGGTAACCCGCCGGCGAACGCGCCGGCCCACAACGTGTTCGCGTCGGCCTTCGTGGGGCTCATCGTCGACATGGCTCCCGGCGGGCCTGCCGCTGCTGCCGAGGTGCAAGCACGGCCACGGTTCGGCGCTCCTTACACGGTCAACGCCGGCGGATCGGACCCCGACCCGACCACGAGCCCGTCACCGTCGCCGAGCAGCTCGACGACCTCTCCTTCCCCGTCGCCCAGCAGCTCGACGTCGGCTCCTCCGCCTCCTTCGGGGGGCCGGGGCACGTACTCCGTGACTCCGAACGACCCGTTCTTCGGTGAGGACCCGACCGACCCGGCCGACTTCGACCCGACGCAGTGGGCGCTCAGGCGAGTCAAGGCGCCTCAGGCATGGCAGGAGCAGCAGGCGACCGGCTTCGGCATCAAGGTCGCGGTCATCGACTCGGGCGTCGACCTCGACCACGAGGACCTGCAGTGCCGCGGCAAGCTCGAAACCGTGCCCGGCGCGAACTACATCGACCCGAACAAGAGCGTCGACGACGACAACGGTCACGGCACGCACGTCGCCGGGATCATCGGCGCCTGCACGAACAACGGCAAGGGCGTCGCCGGCGTTGCGCCGGACGCGACGATCGTCCCCTTCAAGGTCCTCGACGCGGCCGGCGACGGCAACCTCGACAACGCCGCGCTTGCGGTTCGCAAGGCCGCCGATTCCGGTGTCGACGTGATCAACATGTCGCTCGGCTCCGTGCTGGGCCCTGCGAGCGGGATCCGCCAGCCGGTGAAGGCGCTCGACTTCATGGACGAGGCGGTGGCGTACGCGCAGAGCAAAGGCGTCGTCGTCATCGCCGCGGCGGGCAACGACTCCGGTCCGCTCTGTGAATACCCGTCGGCCATCGAAGGCGTGGTGTGCGTGGGAGCGACCGACCCCCGCGACGTGAAGTCGTGGTACTCGACGTTCCCGGCCAAGGTCGACGGCGCGGCTCCCGGACCGTCGGTCGTCGCGCCCGGCGGCACAGGGCAGGTCTTCTGTGACCTGGTTGCCGAGGACATCCTCTCGACCTACGCGACCGACGTCGACGAGGCCGAGGGCGACTGCGACACGCGTCTCGGATACACCTCGCTGAACGGGACCTCGATGGCGTCGCCGCACGTCGCCGGTGTCGCTGCGCTCGTCTACGACCGCCTCGGCGGAGAGCGCAACGCCGAGAACGCGCAGAAGGTCATCGACGCGATCACGAGCAGCGCGGACGACCTGGGGGCCCCGGGTTACGACCCGGCGTTCGGCTACGGCCTCGTCGACGCACAGGCCGCGGTACGGGCGGTCGACGCGGTCGTCATCCCGACCGAGGTCGCGACCACCCTGTCGCTGACCGAAGGCTCCGCCGAGGCCGGGCAGTACTCGGACCAGGCCACGTTCGGCGCAAGGCTCACCGATGCAACCGGCAACGTCATCGAGGGTGCGGAGATCGCGTTCGAGCTCACCGGCGAGAACGGCTCCCGCGCGCTGACGTCGACCACCGGGGGCGACGGCGTCGCGAGCAAGACGTTCGCGGTCGACCTCGACCCGGGCACTTACCAGCTGACCGTTCGGTACGCGGGCCAGACCGACGTCTACAAGGGCGCCGCCGACGTCGCGCCGTTCGTCGTCGAGAAGGAGGACACGCACACCGTTCTCTCCATCGAGCGAAACGGTTCGAAGAAGATCGCACGCGCGACGTTGACGGACGCCGACTCGGGAGCCGCCATCGTCGGGCAGACGGTCACGTTCACCGCCGAGGGCAAGGTCATCGGCACCGCGGTCACCGATGCGGCGGGCGTCGCCACGTTCGACGTTCCCAAGGGGGCGAAGAAGCCGTCCGGCAAGTACGAGTACGGCGCCGCGTTCGACGGCTCCAAGCTCTACCGGCCGTCGGCACAGACGGCAACCACGTCGTACTAGTCGTACTAGAGGAACCCCCGCGATCGTCTCGACGATCGCGGCGTTGAAGAAAGACAGGCCTCGGCCTCTGCGCCAGGGATAGACGCTCACCGTCGGTCCCGGCGCAGAGGCCGCCTCTACTCGCTAGGACCGCGCCCGGCCGGCCCGGCGATGGTGGACGGACGTGTCTCGCCGACTTGCGAGAACGGGCCCGGCCCGGCTATCTTTAGCACTCAGAAGCCTAGAGTGCTAACGAGTAAACAGACAGCGAATCGTCTCGACGATTCACCAGGACAGATGGCTGGACACCCACAGGAGGTAGCCGTGGCGAAGATATTGAGCTTCGAGGAGGAGGCGAGGCGGGCGCTCGAGCGGGGCATGAACCAGCTCGCCGACACCGTCAAGGTGACGCTCGGCCCCAAGGGCCGCAACGTCGTCCTCGAGAAGAAGTGGGGCGCTCCCACGATCACGAACGACGGCGTGTCGATCGCGAAGGAGATCGAGCTCGAGGACCCGTACGAGAAGATCGGCGCCGAGCTCGTCAAAGAAGTAGCGAAGAAGACCGACGACGTCGCCGGTGACGGCACGACCACCGCCACGGTCCTCGCGCAGGCGATGGTCCGCGAGGGGCTCCGCAACGTCGCGGCGGGCGCCAACCCGATCGCGCTGAAGCGCGGCATCGAGAAGGCCGTCGAGACCGCGGTCGAGTCGATCCGGTCGAGCTCGCGCGAGGTCGAGGGCCGCGACCAGATCAGCCAGGTCGCCGCGATCTCCGCGAACAACGACGCCGAGATCGGCGAGACGATCGCCGAGGCGATGGACAAGGTCGGTAAGGACGGCGTCATCACCGTCGAGGAGAGCAACACCTTCGGTCTCGAGCTCGAGCTCGTCGAGGGAATGCGCTTCGACAAAGGCTACATCTCGCCGTACTTCATCACCGACGCGGAGCGCATGGAGGCCGTGCTCGAGGAGCCCTACATCCTCGTGGCCAACCAGAAGATCTCCGCGGTGAAGGACCTCCTTCCGATCCTCGAGAAGGTCATGCAGGCCGGCAAGTCGCTTCTGATCGTGGCCGAGGACGTCGAGGGCGAGGCGCTCGCGACGCTCGTCGTCAACAAGATCCGCGGCACGTTCAAGGCCGCCGCGGTGAAGGCTCCCGGGTTCGGCGACCGCCGCAAGGCCATGCTCGGCGACATCGCGATCCTGACCGGCGGACAGGTCATCTCCGAGGAGATCGGCCTCAAGCTCGAGTCGGTCACGCTCGACATGCTCGGCAGCGCGCGCAAGGTCGTCGTCACGAAGGACGACACGACCGTCGTCGAGGGCGGCGGTTCGGCGGACGACATCACCGGGCGCGTCAACCAGATCCGCGCCGAGATCGACCGCAGCGACTCGGACTACGACCGCGAGAAGCTGCAGGAGCGTCTCGCGAAGCTCGCCGGCGGCGTCGGCGTCATCAAGGTCGGAGCCGCGACCGAGGTCGAGCTCAAGGAGAAGAAGCACCGCATCGAAGACGCCGTGCAGACGACGAAGGCCGCGGTCGAGGAGGGCATCGTCGCCGGTGGTGGCGTGACGCTCCTGCACGCGCAGGAGGCGCTCGAGAAGCTCGAGCTCACCGGCGACGAGCAGACCGGCGCGTGGATCATCAAGCGTGCGCTCGAGGAGCCGCTCAAGGTGATCGCCCGCAACGCCGGCCTCGAGGGCGGAGTCGTGGTCGAGAAGGTGCGCACGCTCGGCCCGGGCGAAGGCCTCAACGCCGCGACGGGTGAGTACGGCGACCTGCTCAAGGCCGGAGTCGTCGACGCCGCCAAGGTGACGCGCTCCGCGCTGCAGAACGCCGCGTCGATCGCAGCGTTGTTCCTCACGACCGAGGCGATCGTCGCCGACAAGCCGGAGAAGGAGAAGGCCCCGGCCATGCCCGGCGGCGGAGACATGGACTTTTAGGCGACGCCGCGATCCTCGAGAGGATCGCGGGGGTTCCAGGCGACGCCGCGATCGTCGAGACGAAAACAGAGGCCCCCGGGTTCCCCCGGGGCCTCTTTCGTTCGGTGGCCTTGGTGCTAGTGCTCTGTCACCAGCCTCACGAGGATCCCGGGCTTGCCGTCGCACGAGCCGTTCTTCAAGCGCACGCTTCCCGTCACGTGCTCGTAGTGGCCGGCCCCCCCGGTGACCGGGAAGTACGAGCCCTTCTCGAAGTCGCTGAACCGCCCGCCGAAGGTGAGGGACACCTTTCCGCTCGGCAGGAAGAACAGGACGTCGCCCTGGAAGACGGCGTCGCGATTGCTCACCGGTCGAATGAACGTGAGCTTTCCGACGAGGTGACCCGCCTTGCGGCCGTTCTTTCGATAGAGCAGCTTGTCGGCGAATACGTTGTAGTCCCCCGGGGAGAAACCGTCCGGCTCGACGTCGACGTCGTGACTGAAGCCGGGGCGATTCTGGTCGCACAAGTTCATCACTTCCTCGCCCGCGCCGTTCGAATGGGCCGGCAACAACGTCAGACCAAGAAGCCCCGCCGTTATCGCTGCGAGCGCAACACCAAATCGTCGCCATCCAGTCACGCGCCTGCTCCTCTCTGAACGGGCCCGCCCGTCGAGCGAGCCTCACCGCCGCCGAACGTAAGCGCATCGCGCGTTCGCGTCGACATAGGGTCCAGCCGATGAGCGCAATCTGTGGAGTCATCGGCACGGACGGCCGACCGTGGAGCGTCGCCGACCTCGACGGCGTCGCTCACGTGCAGGCGCCGCTAGGCCCCGACGGGAAAGGGCAGTGGGAGGGAGCAGCCGGGAGGTGCGGCGTCGCCATCGCCGTCGCGCTCCGGCACGCGACGCCGGAGGACGCCGCGGAGCGACAGCCTGCACGAAACGCCGGTGAGTCGACCGTGCTCGTCGGAGACCTCCGAATCGACAACCGCGCCGAGCTGGCGGGAACACTCGGGCTCACGGACGACGCGTCGGCTCCGGACAGTGTGTTTGCGCTACGGAGCTATGAACGGTGGGGAGAATCGATGTTCGATCGGATCGTCGGCGAATTCGCCCTCGCGATCGTCGACCGGTCGCGAGGCGGCGTGCTGCTGGCGCGCGATCACGTGGGCGCGAGGCCGCTTGCGATTTGCGAGCGCCGCGAAATGGTCGCGTTCGCGTCCATGCCTCTCGCGCTCGGGGCTCTGGAGGACGTCGGCTACGAGCTCGACTCCCGTCACGCCGCCGAGATACTTGCCGTTGCATACGCGTCCGACAGGACGTTCCTGAAGGGAGTGCGATGGCTTCCCGCCGGGGGCGCCGCGTGGATCGACGCCGGAGGAGTGCGTTTCCGGAGGTGGTGGGATCCCGACCCTCACGAGACAACCGACGCCTCGCGGTCGGAGCACGCGCGCGCTTTGAGGGAATCCTTCGATCTGGCCGTTGCGGCGCGCCTTCGCAGCGCGGGCCGCGTCGGCGCGTCGGTCAGCGGCGGGCTGGATTCGACCTCTGTCGCGGCGACGGCGGCGCGGCTGGTCGCCCCGCAACGCTTGTCCACATTCACCGCAGCCCCCCCGCCGGGCTGGTCGGGGCGCGAAAGAGCGGGGTGGGACGCCGACGAATCGGCGCTCGTCCGAGAGCTCGCGTCGATGCACGACAACATGGCGCCCACGTTCGTGCACGTGCCTGCCGACGTGCACTTCTTCGAAATGCACGTCGCGCTCTGGGAGCTGGGGGCGGGCCCGCTCGCGAATCCCGCCAACGCCCTGTGGATGCACGCCCTCCGACAGACGGCGTCGGAGGCGGGGGTGACCGCGCTGATGACGGGCGACTTCGGCAACCTCTTCTTCAGCGCGGACGGTCCTCAGTGGCTCGTTGCGTCGTTGCGCGCGGG
>DATBND010000073.1:0-10389 GCA_036554505.1 Actinomycetota bacterium
GACGAGACGACCTCGACCCAGAGCTCCTTCGTTTCCTCGGCGAGATCCTGTTGCTGCGCCGTCCGGGATCGGCCGAGACCGAGCTCGCGTTGCGCTTCCAACAGACGAGCGGGCCCGTCATGGCCAAGGGCGTCGAGGACACCGCGTTCTACAACTACAACCGGCTCGTCGCGCTCAACGAGGTGGGGGGAGACCCGGGCACGTTCGGTCGTTCGGTGAACGAGTGGCATCGCGTCAACGAGGAGGCACAGGCGAAGTGGCCGCGCGCGATGCTCGCGACGTCTACGCACGACACCAAGCGCAGTGAGGACGTGCGCGCGCGAATCTCGCTGCTCTCGGAGATCCCGGACGAGTGGTCCGCCGCGGTGGCGCGCTGGTCGGCCATCAACGAGCGTCACCGCACGGGGGACCTGCCCGACCGCAACGCGGAATATCTCCTCTACCAGACGCTCGTCGGCGCGTGGCCCCTCGACGCCGGACGCGCGCTGCAGTTCGTCGAGAAGGCATCGAAGGAGGCCAAGGCGTACACGTCGTGGATCAACCCGGCCCCCGAGTACGACGCCGCGCTGCGGGACTTCGTGACCGGAGCGCTGGGCGATCGCGTGTTCTTAGCCGACCTCGAGGACTTCGTCGCCCCGCTGATCGAGCCCGGGCGAATAAATTCGCTGGCGCAATTGCTGCTGAAGCTGACCGTGCCCGGGGTGCCCGACGTCTATCAGGGAACGGAGCTGTGGGACCTGAGCCTCGTGGACCCGGACAACCGGCGGCCCGTCGACTACGCGCGCCGGGCGACTCTGCTCGACGAGATCGCGGCGATGTCTCCCTCAGCGGCGTGGGCCAGGGCGGACGAGGGCGCGCCGAAGCTCCTCGTTCTGACGAAGGCGCTCGGCGTGCGGGCGCGCCGTCCCGAGTGGTTCGACCAGCGGGCCACCTATCGCGGCCTGGACGCGGCCGGTGCGAAGGCGGAGCACGTCGTCGCGTACGCACGCGCAGAATCCGTCGTCGCGGTCGTCCCGCGCTTGATGCTTCGCCTCGGGGGTGAGTGGGCCGACACGACGATCGACCTGCCTCCCGGTCAGTGGCGCGACGAGCTGAGCGCCACGGGCGCGCTGTCAGGCGCCGTGCGCGTGGCCGACTTGCTCGTCGAGCTCCCGGTCGCACTGCTGTCGCGCGACGCCTGAGCCAGGCTGCACAATTCACCGGTGAAGTCGTCCCTCCCCCTCCTTTCGTGAGCGCGTCGATCCGCGTCTGGGCCCCGACGCCAGCGCGCGTCGAGCTCGTCACCTCGGAGGGACGCACGCCGATGGAGCGCGACGAGCGCGGATGGTGGAGCGTCACCCTCGACGCCGCGGCCGGCCTCGACTACACGTTCTCGCTCGACGGGGGCCCGGCGCGGCCCGACCCGCGCTCGCCGTGGCAGCCGTCCGGAGTCGACGGGCCGTCCCGGACCATCGACCACACAGAGTTCGAATGGAGCGACCACCACTGGCACGGGCGACCGCTCGCGGGATCGGTCGTGTACGAGCTGCACGTCGGGACCTTCACCGGAGCGGGGACGTTCGAGGCCGCGATCGAGCGGCTCGACCATCTCGTCGACCTCGGGATAACGACGGTCGAGCTGATGCCGGTCGCGGAGTTCTCCGGCGAGCGCGGCTGGGGTTACGACGGGGTCGACCTCTACACGCCTCATCACGCGTACGGGGGCCCGGAGGGCCTGAAGCGGCTCGTGGACGCGTGTCACGGGCGTGGCCTCGCGGTGGTGCTGGACGTCGTCTACAACCACCTCGGTCCGGCCGGAAACTACCTGCGCGAGTTCGGCCCTTACTTCACCGACAAGCACTCGACCCCGTGGGGCGACGCGGTGAACTTCGACGACGCCCACAGCGGCGAGGTCCGGGCGTTCTTCGTCGACAACGCGCTGATGTGGCTGCGCGACTACCACTTCGACGGGCTTCGGATCGACGCGGTGCACGCGATCGTAGACACCTCGGCGACCCACATCCTCGAGCAGATGTCGGATGCGGTCGAGGAGCTCGAAGGACAGGTGGGCCGAGAGCTCGTGCTGATAGCGGAGAGCGACCTCAACGACCCACGGATCATCACGAACCAGGCCGCAGGCGGCTACGGCATCGACGCCCAATGGAGCGACGACTTCCATCACGCGCTTCACGCGCTGTTGACCGGAGAGCGGGAGGGCTACTACGCCGACTTCGGGAGCGTCGGCGCCGTCGCAAAGGCTCTGCGGCACGCGTACGTCTACGCCGGCGACTACTCGGCCTTTCGTCGGCGTGTCCACGGACGACCGGCAGCCGGTTTGAGCGGCAATCGCTTCCTCGGCTATCTGCAGAACCACGACCAGATCGGGAACCGCGCAGTGGGCGAGCGAAGCGGGGCGCTGATGAGTCACGACTTGCTCAAGGTCGGCGCGGCGCTCGTGCTCACTTCGCCGTTCGTGCCGATGCTGTTCATGGGCGAGGAGTGGGGCGCCTCGACGCCGTTCCTGTACTTCACCGCGCACGCCGACCCGGCGCTCGGCCGCGCGGTCAGCGAAGGCCGCCGGAGGGAGTTCGCCGCCTTCGGCTGGAGGCCCGAGGACGTCCCCGATCCCCAGTCGGTCGAGACGTTCGAGCGTTCGAGGCTGCGCTGCGCCGAGATCGACGAGCAGCCCCATGCCGATCTGCTGGAGTGGCACCGGCAACTGATCCGGCTGCGCGCCTCGACCCCGGCGTTGACCGACGGACGGATGGATCTGGTGCGAACGCGTTACGACGAAGACGCGCGCTGGCTCGTAGTCGAGCGGGGCGAGATCACTATCGCCGCAAACGGGTCGTCGTCTCCTGCGCGCATTCCGATCGAATCTCGTCGAACGAGCGAGCTGCTGCTCCACTCCGGCAAGATCGAACGCGACGCCGACGTGCTCGTCCTTGGCCCCGAGTCGGTCGCCATCTTTCGGAACGGCTGACGCCGGACGTATCGCCGGTGTCCGTTTTCAAATGCCCTGACGCCGGGCGTCACGGCTCCGGAGGCCTGAGCCTTCCTGCCCGCCGATCGCTCTCGGTCTTTGCCAGGTGACACCTCCAGCATCTGGGATCCATGTTCGTGAGGCTCGCCGGCCCCCCGGCGACGTGCGGCTGGATGTGGTCGAACTCGGTGCGGAAGCGATTGCCACAGTCCACGCACGCGACCCCGTCGAAGTCGGGCGGCTCACCGAGCTCCAAGGCGACACGGACCTCGATCGGGATCGAGCGCGTCCAGCGCCTCAGCTGCCGCAGATCGGTCCCGTCGTAGAGCACCCCGCTGACGAAGGCATCCCCTCCGATCTCTCTGGCAACGTTGGGCGCGACCGGCCCCACCCCGGGGATCTTGCACACCTCGCCACGGCGCACGTCTTGCCAACCTCTCTGCGCGACCTCGAGGCTCACCAGGACGACGAGCTCGGGCCGCTTTGCCCTGCCCTTGCCGGCGCCCGACAGCAACGTTGCGTAGGCATCTGCGAGATGGCGCTCGAATGGCTCGAGGACCCCGTTGCTCTTGGCTTGTCGCGCGTGGCGGGCCGCCTCGGCCTCCGCCCGGGCCACGATCGGCGTACCGACGTGAGGCTCTAGCGAGAGATGGACGTGCACCATCCCGAGCTCGTCGCTGTAGTTGCGCGCCGAGCGCGCCTCTCGCTGACGCTGACCCAGATCCCGGTGCTGCTCGGCCTCGAGCGTGACCTTGCGGGCCTTCTCCTTCAGGACGTGGAAGGGCTGCTTCTGGGCGACCGCCAACAACTCACGCGCCCCGCCCGGAGATGCCTCCTCCGCCTTGGCGATCTCACTGGCCTGATCGAGCGAGACAGAGCCCGTTTGCATCGCAGCGGTCAGGTCACCTGATCCGGCCATCGCTTTGCCGGTGCGCACGACGGCCTCGGCCTTGCTAGCCGATACGCCGGAGGCCCTAGCGACCTCCGCAGAGCTGGCGACCTTGCGCGCTAGCGCCGCGACTCCATACGCACCCAGCTTCTCGATCCGTGCGTAGCTCGCCAGTAGCTCCCGCGCGGTCGCCGTCGTCAGCAGCTCGGGCTCGAGATCCGAGTTTGCCTTCTCCAATAGCTCGATCGCATCATCGAGCACGTTCGTCCGCATACCGAGATGATGAACCGGGGGTGTGACAGGTTTCCAGTTTTCGCTCGATGCGAAGATGTATTTCGTGAAAATTCTCCTCGTAACGATCGCTGCCTCGATCCTTCTCACTAGTGCGTGCGGCGGATCCGAGCCGGGCGCGGACGCGGGGCGGTCTCCCGCCCCACGGATAGCGCCTTCCGAGGAGCCCGAGGAGAACTTCGACGAGGCGCCGCCCGGTCGCGGCGGCGGGGCTCCGCCCCCCGCCCCGGCTGAGCAGCCCGACAAGGCGGCCGGGAAGATCTGCGGGCGCATCGGCGACGCAGCCACGGCGTCGTCGCCCGAGGACTACCTGGAGAGCCTCGCGCAAGATGCCCGGCGGGAAGGCGTGCAGTTCGCCCGCCTCATAACGCTGTTGCAACGCGCCTACGTGAAGGGGAATCTCGACAAGGCCCGGACCCTGATCGACCGGCTGGCCGGGCTGTGCGAGGAGGCCACCGGCCGGCGCAATTTCTGAGGCCCCGATCGGGTTGAAGGCATCGTGAGCGACCAACCACAACGCTCGTACGTGACGTTCGAGGACCTCGTCTCAGAGGCGCTCGACTCCCTGCCCGAGGAGTTCGCCGCCAAGATGGAGAACGTCGAGGTCGTCGTCGAGGACGAGCCGCCGCGCGAGATGCTGGCGCAGCTGCCGCGGGGCACGACGCTGCTCGGGCTCTACCACGGCATTCCGTTGACGCAGCGCGGCGTCTACAGCAACGCACTGCCCGACAAGATCTCGATCTATCGCGGCCCGATCGTCAGGATGGCGCGCACGCCCGACGAGATCCGTCGCCAGGTCCGAAAGACCGTGATCCACGAGATTGGGCACTACTTCGGCATCTCGGACGAGCGCTTGCACGAGCTCGGCTGGTAACGCCTCCCGACCTTCGTCCCTCAGCGGACGAAAAGCGTCGCCTGAGGCCCAAAGGTCGGTTAGTCGAGATTGATGACCATCTCGGTTCGCTCGTGGGTGTCGGTAAACGTCGCCTCGCCGTTCGCGCCCGCGTATGCACCCGTGCTCCCGAGGACCGCAAACTGCGACGAACCGGGGCCGTGCGGATCCAGACCCTCGAGCATTATCTGACCGTCGTCGAGCTCGAGGATGTACTCGCAGTCGTAGACGCCCTCGTCGGGGCCGACTATGCGTCGATCGACCATGCAATCGAGATGCGCCGTGCCGACGCGCTCGTCCGCTTCGTCTAGCAGAGGTCCGCGGGAGGCA
The DNA here is from genome assembly GCA_036554505.1 of Actinomycetota bacterium. Taxonomy (GTDB): domain Bacteria; phylum Actinomycetota; class CADDZG01; order CADDZG01; family WHSQ01; genus DATBND01. The sequence goes on from DATBND010000073.1 coordinate 5,365, forward strand.
AGCCGATCTCCGAGCTTGAGCCCGTCTTCTCCGAAATCCAGGAATTTGACCGGCCCGCCCCCAGGCACCGAGAAGACGAGCGTGGTCTTTCCGGCTGCGGGACCGCCGGCAAAAAGCGCCGCGCCGGTGACCGCCAGCGCCGCGAGAAGCAAGATGGACTTGCCGCGCATCGAGGCCTCCTTTTCATCGCCGGCGGACCGGCGAAAGGTTGGTGAGTGCGAGAGATGTTAGGTCTAGGAGGCCCAGGTGACCAGGCCCAAATCCATCTGGTTGGTCAAGTCCGGATGCGATGGGATCACCCGCACGGTGAACCCGTACAGGCCGGCCGCGTCGGTCGTGAAGCTCCCCCGGTAGACGCACGTCTGCTCCTCGCAGCGGTCGGCTTTCATCTGGATCACTTCCGGATCGACGAGCTCGTTGTTCGCGCCCACCCGTCCATGCGCGAGCTGCACCGCGATGTCGTCGGTCGACAGCTGACCGAGCCTGATCGTCGCGGCGATGTCACGATCGACGCCGACGTCCGCCGCGGTGACGTCGCCCTCGACGTCGACGACCACGATCTCGTCCCACGCATCGCGAACGCGGCGCTTCCACGACGCCAGCTCACGCGCCCGTTCAAAGCCCGCGTGCTGCATCGATCGCGCCGCCGCGGCCGCCGGGGCGTAGAGGTCGTCCACGTAGTCCCGCACCATCCGGTCGGCGGTCACCCGGCCCCCGAGCGTCGACACCGACGCCTTCACGCGCTCGATCCACCGGCGCGGGACGGGGCCTTCGGGGCGGTCGTAGAAGCGGGCGACGATCTCGCGCTCGAGCACGTCGTATAGAGCGCTCGCCTCGACACGATCCTGATAGTCGGGATCGCTCATCACGTCGCGCGAACCGATGACCCACCCGTTCGTCCCGTCGTAGCACTCGTCCCACCAGCCATCGAGGACGGAGCAGTTGATGGAGCCGTTGAGCGCCGCCTTCATCCCGCTCGTCCCGCATGCCTCGAGCGGCCGGCGCGGGTTGTTCAGCCACACGTCCGAGCCCTGGACGAGGATGCGCGCGACCTCCATGTCGTAGTCCTCGATGAAGGCAAAGCGCCCCCGCACCTCGGGGTCGGCGGCGAAGTGCACGAGCGAGCGGATCATCTCCTTGCCGCCGTCGTCGAGCGGGTGCGCCTTGCCCGCGAGCACCACCTGGACCGGCCGCTCCGCCGACAGCAAGAGTCGCTTCAGACGATCAACGTCGGTCAACAAAAGCGTCCCGCGCTTGTACTGCGCGAAGCGCCGGGCGAAGCCGATCGTAAGGATGCCGGGGTCGAAGACCTCTTCCGCCCACGCGGCCTCGGCCTCGGTCGAGCCGCGGCCCAGCAGCTGCCGCCGGATGCGATCGCGCACGAAGTACACCAGGCGCTCGCGGGCGCGCTCGCGCGCGCGCCACAGCTCCGCGTCGGGGACCTCGTGTATGCGCCCCCACTGGTCGTTGCCGGTCTCGGCCCACCCCGGCGTCAGCCTGCGGTCAAGGACCTCGTTCATCTCGGGGCCGAGCCACGTCGACAGGTGGACGCCGTTCGTTATCGACTTGATGGGGATCTCCTCCGGCTCGACGTCGCGCCACAGCGAGGCGAAGATCGTCCGCGACACCTCTCCGTGCAGCTTGCTGACCGCGTTCGAGTGGCCTGCCAGGCGCAGGCCCATCACCGCCATGTTGAAGGTGCGGCCGTCGTCCTCTTCGGGCGCCGGGCCGACCTCGCCTAGCCTCATGAGCTCGTCGAAGGTGACGTTGCACTCCTTTGCGAACGAGTCGAAGTAGCGCTCCATGAGCTCGAACGGGTAGACGTCGATGCCCGCCGGCACCGGTGTGTGAGTAGTGAACACCGTCGCGGCGCGCACCGCCTCGAGGGCCTCGGTGAAGTCGGCGTTGCCGCCGGTGACGATCTGACGCATGCGCTCGAGCCCCAGGAAGCCGGCGTGGCCTTCGTTCGAGTGGAAGACCTCGGCGTCGTAGCCCGCGGCCTGCAACGCACGCACCCCGCCGATCCCCAGCACGATCTCCTGACGAAGCCTGTGCTCGCTTCCGCCGGCATAGAGCCGGTCGGTGACGGCGCGCTCCTCGGCGTCGTTCTCCTCCACGTCGCAGTCGAGCAGGATCAGCGGGACGCGCCCGACCTGGGCGACCCAGAGCTGGGCCGCGCAGCGCGCGCCGGACAGATCTACCGCCACCTTGAGAGGAGCACCGTCGTCGCCCTCGAGTAACGCGAGCGGCATCCCGTGCGGGTCGAGTGACGGATAGTTCTCCTGCTGCCAGCCGTCGGCGTTGAGGTGCTGGCGGAAATATCCCTGCCGGTACAGCAAGCCGACGCCGACCACCGGGACGCCGAGGTCGCTCGCCGCCTTGAGGTGGTCGCCGGCGAGCACACCGAGGCCGCCCGAGTAGATCGGCAACGCCTCCCCCACCCCGAACTCCGGCGAGAAGTACGCGATCGTCCCCGGATCGGCTGCTCCCCGCCCGCCCGACTTGCGCGCCTGATACCAGCGCGGCTCGTCGAGATACTCGGCGAGGTGCTCCTCTACTCCCGCGAGGAAGCCGAGGAAGGGGCCGTCCTCCGCGAGCTCGTCGTAGCGCTCGCGCGAGACGAGGCCGAGCATCTTCACCGCGTCGTGACCGGAACGCTCCCATGCGTCCGAGTCGATCCATCGAAAGAGATCGACCGTGCGCGTGTCCCAGGTCCACCGGAGGTTGCCCGCGATCGCGGCCAGCACCTCGAGTCGCTGGGGCAACGTCGCCCGTACGGCGAAGCTCCGAAGCGCCTTCATCGTCGGTAGCGTCTCACGTGCCGTCCCCGCTTCCAAATACCGGTCATCCGCTCTGTGTCTTGTTCGGCCCCCGGCGGTCGAGACGTTAGCCTCCAGGACATGGCCAAGGACCAGGGCACGATCCCACCGGCGGCAGCGTCGAACCAACCAAGCACGACGGGGCACATGGTGATCCAGCGGATCTCCCCGCAGATCGATTGCGGGCGCTATCGCGCGAAGGCGATCGCCGGTGACCGCGTCGACGTCGGCGCGGACATCCTGCGGGACGGCCCCGACCTGCTCAGAGCCGTCATCCGCTATCGGGGGCCGGGCGAGACCAAATGGTCCGAGGCGCCGATGGACCCGACCGAGAACGATCGCTGGGAGGGCTGGTTCAGGCCCAGCACGGTCGGGCCGTGGCGCTACTGCGTCGAGGCGTGGACCGACGACTTCGGGACGTGGCGACGAGATCTCTCGCGCAAGGCCGTGGCGGGCCAGAAGGTCGACCTCGAGCTCGAGGAGGGCGCGCTCTTGATCGAGTCCCGCCTCGACGGGATGAGCGCGGAGGCGAAGACTAGTGCGATCGCATGGGCGACGAAGCTCCGCGCCAAGACCCGTAAGAGGCCCGACCCGCGCGTGATCGCCGCGCTGGACGACGACCTACTCGTCCTGATGAACGCGCACCCTGACCGAACGGGCTCGACGACGTCGGACGTCCTCGAGCTGACCGTCGAGCGTGAGCGCGCACGCTTCGGTGCGTGGTACGAGTTCTTCCCGCGTTCTAGCGGGACGAAGACCAAGCACGGCACCTTGAAGGACTCGCACAAGACGCTGCGCTACGCCGCGGACATGGGCTTCGACGTCGTCTACTTGCCCCCGATCCACCCGATCGGCACGGCGTTCCGCAAGGGCAAGAACAACAAGCTCAAGGCGGGGCCCAAGGACGTCGGGAGCCCGTGGGCAATCGGTGCGGCCGAGGGGGGCCACAAGGACGTCCATCCCGACCTCGGGACGATCGAGGACTTCGACGAGCTCGTCGCGGAGGCCGAGCGCCTCGGTATCGAGATCTGCCTGGACTTCGCAATCCAGTGCTCCCCGGACCACCCGTGGGTCACCGATCATCCGGAGTGGTTCAACCACCGGCCCGACGGGACCATCAAGTACGCGGAGAACCCGCCAAAGAAGTATCAGGACATCTATCCCATCAACTTCGACACGCCGGACCGCCAGGGCCTATGGGACGAGCTGAAATCGATCGTCGACTTCTGGATCGGCCACGGCGTGAAGATCTTCCGCGTCGACAACCCGCACACGAAGTCGTTCGCGTTCTGGGAGTGGATGATCGACGGCGTCCACCGCGAGCACCCGGACGTGATCTTTCTTGCCGAGGCATTCACGCGTCCCAAGGTCATGCAGACCCTTGCGAAGCTCGGCTTCACGCAGTCCTACACGTACTTCACGTGGCGCAACTACAAGTGGGAGATCGAGGAGTACCTCACCGAGCTGACGCGTACCGAGATGGCGCACTACTTCCGGCCCAACTTCTTCGCCAACACGCCCGACATCCTCCACGAGTACCTTCAAGCGGGAGGGCCTCCGGCGTTCAAGATCCGGCTGGTGCTCGCGTCGATGCTCTCCCCCACCTACGGCATCTACTCCGGCTTCGAGCTGTTCGAAAACGTGCCGGTGAAAGAAGGCAGCGAGGAGTACCTGAACTCGGAGAAGTTCGAGCTGCGACCGCGTTCGGTCAAGGGAAAGCCCAACCTCGTGCCCTACATCACGAGGATCAACGACGTGCGCAAGAAGCATCCCGCGTTGTCCGAGCTGACGAATCTGCACTTCCATCAGACCGACAAGGACGCGATCATCGCCTTCTCGAAGACGTCGCCGGGCGAGGCACCGATCCTCGTCGTCGTGAACCTCAACCCGTGGCACTGGGAGGAGGCGACGGTAGAGCTCGACCTCGACGTGCTGGGGCTCGATCCTTCGGACCCCTTCGAGGTGCACGACCTGATCACCGATACGACGTTCGTGTGGCGAGGGGCGTGGAACTACGTGCGGCTCGACCCCCAGGAGGAGCCGGCGCACATCTTCCGCATAGGCCGCTAGTAGATGGCTCGCCGCACCAAGGAGCGCAAACCGGCGCGCGTCGCGGTGGACCGCCGCCCGCCCGACGACCCGTGGTGGTTCAAGACGAGCGTCTTCTACGAGGCGTACGTCCGGAGCTTCAACGATTCGAACGCGG
>DATBND010000131.1:0-9627 GCA_036554505.1 Actinomycetota bacterium
CATCCCCGACGCGCCCGGGGACAACAGCCGGGCGCATCCCCGACGCGCCCGGGGACAAAATGTGGGGCCGGGCCCCCGCGAGCCCGGCCCCTTAAGGGACCTGCCCCCAGGCCCCTAAGAGTCGGAGACCCGAGGGCCTCCTGAATATGAGTGATTAGCGCTCCCCGATTCCTTCGACCCTAGAACGGGAAATCCTGGCCTGGCTAGGCGATCGCCCGAAATCGCAGACGATCCCGTGCCGCCGCGGCCCCTTTTCGGTCAAGGTTCGTCTCGAAGCGGGCCCCAGGCGCGCTAAGTGACGGACCTACGCGCGAATCGAGCTGCGCCAAGCGTTTCGTCAGGGGGAGGCGGTGGGCGACGGGATCGCCGACGGCGACACCGACACGGAGGGGACAGGCGGGATGCCGCTTCCGCCCCGGCCACTCTCCTGCAAGCGCTCGGCCCGCTCCAGGAGCTCGCCGAGACGTTCGATCAAGCGTCCGTAGGTCTGGAAGTCGCCGTCTTGCAGGGCCTCTTGGGCTTGGGCGTACACGCGCGCCGCCTCTGCGATGACGTCGGCGAGCTCGCCTCCGCCCGACGGCCGGCCATTGCCGTCACCCGGGTGACCGTCACCGCCGTCCGGGGCGCCGGTCCCGAATATCCCGGCCAACGCCTCTTCGAACGTCGTCGCCATCACCGCTCGATCCGCGAAGACGACGATCACGCGCTTGAGCTCCGGGATCCCCAAGTTCTCGGCAGTCACGAACAACGGCTGCACGTAGAGGATCGAGTCCTCGATCGGCAACGTGACCAGCGAGCCGAAGATGACGCGCGATCCCGCGCCCGACTGGCTGAGCAACGTCAGCTCCGGCGAGATCGTCGTGTCCTGGTTGATGAGGTTGTCGACCTGGGTCGGGCCGAGGATGACGCGCTGGCGCGGGAACTGCAGAACGCGCAGCTGCCCGTACGTCTCGCCCGGCCCCGAGTCCGCGGTGAAGAACGAGATCATGTTGCTGCGATTCCGAGGCGTGAACGGGCGCGTCAACACGAAGTCGTCCTCCGTCGAGCCGGGCAGCCGGATCAGCAGATAGGCCGGCGGCAGCGTGGCCGGCTCGGTCTCCTCGAGCGCAAACTCAGAATTGAACAGCGGATTGTCGGGCAACGCCCACGCGTCTTCCTTCGCATAGAAGTTGGCGGGATCCGTCATGTGGTACAGCCGGTAGACGTCGGACTGAACGCTGAAGAGGTCTTCGGGATAGCGGAAGTGCGCGGCGAGGTCCGGCGACGGCTCCTCGCTGGTGAAGAGCGCCGGGAAGGCCTTCTGCCACGTCTGGATGAGGGGGTCGGTCGGGTCGACGACGTAGAACCTCATGGTTCCCTCGTACGCGTCGACCACGACCTTCACCGAGTTGCGCACGTAGTTGACACGCCCGTCGAGTGCCCCCTTCTCATCCCCGACGAGGTTATCCATCTCGTAACGCTGCGCGTACGGATACCACGAGGTCGACGTGTAGGCGTCGACGATCCACACGACCCGGCCGTCCACGACCGCGACGTACGGGTCGTTGTCCAGCGAGAGGAATGGCGCCGCTCGCAGGACGCGGTCGCGCACGTTGCGATAGATCATCATGCGCGAGTCGCTCGTGATCAGCGAGGACAGCAGGAGGTTGGGGTCGCCCTCCCGGATCGCGAACGCGAATCGTCGGAAGATGCTGTTGATCTCGACGCCGCCCGAGCCCTCGTAGCGGCTGCGCACCACGTCCTCGTCGGTCGCGTAGTCGATCTCCTCTTGTTCCGAGTCGACGATCGCGTAGTCGTCGGGTGTGAACGACTCGCCGTAATAGATGCGCGCCTCGTCGGGCAGCAGCTCCTCGGCCCCTGGAGTCACCGTCCCCGGCACATCGCTGACCAGGAACTTCGGCTGGCCTTGCGGGTTCGCCTCGTTTGCGAGGCTCGCGGTCACCCCGTAACCGTGCGTGTACTGCAGGTGCAGGTTCGCCCAGGTCTTCGACTGTCCCTCGAGGTCGCCCGGCACGATCTCGCGCGCGGACAGGAGAACCTGGCGTAATTGCCCTTCCACGTCATACCGGTCGACGTCGACGTCTTCGAACTTGTAATAGGTGCGGATGGCCTGGAGCTGCGACAAGGCTTGCCGGAGAACGTGAGGGTCCCACAAGCGGACGTTGCTCAACAGTGCGGCGTTCGTTTCCACGTCGTCGGAGTCCAGGCTCGTCGACGCCGCGAACGGAGCCGACTCGACGTCTGCGAGGCCAAACGCCTCGCGCGTCGCCGCGATGTTGCGCTCGATGAACGGCTCCTCGCGCTGGAGCTCCTGAGGACGCACCGAGAAGTTCTGGATGACGAGCGGCCACACGCCGCCCGCCAACACGGACGTCAGGATCCAGATGCCGACCGCGGCAAGAGGCAGCCGCAGGCTGCGGAACCTGATGTTCACGAGAAACAGCCCTGCGGAGATGATCGAGATGATCGTCAACAACGTGAGTGCGGGCAGCTGTGCGTTGACGTCCGTGTAGCTCGCGCCGGTCACGACCCCGCGACCGGAGAAGTTGAGCTGGTAGCGGCCGAGCCAGTACTGGACGGCCTTCGCGAGCGCGAGGAGCCCGAGCAAGACGGAGACGTGGACCATGGCTCCCGGAGCGACTCCTGCGAGGCGCGCCTCGGGACGGATGGAGCCGTGGAAGTAGTGCGCGACGACCGAGATCACCAGCGCCGCGATGAGAGCGAACCAGAGCCACCCAAGAGCCGTGTTGAAGAACGGGAGCTCGAAGACGTAGAACCCGATGTTCTTGCCGAACTGCGGGTCCTCGCCGGCAAAGCTCGATCGATTCGCCCACAACAAGAACGTCTGCCACGCAGAGCTCGCGGCGAGCCCGCCCATCAACCCCACCACGGCGGCCACGGCGACCCGGACCCAGATCAAGTACGGGCCCAGCATCTCTCGATAGCGGTCGACGGGGTCGGGCTGCCCGACGACCTCGAAGCGGTCGCCGCGGTACGGCGGCGCGAGACGCGCAGCGATGGCGAGGTTCGCGAAGACGATCCCGGCCGTGACGAGCCCGACTATCAACCCGACGCCGAACTGCGTCCTCAAGCTCGTCCACAACACGCTGGAGAAACCGACCTCCTGGAACCACAGGAGGTCCGTGTAGAAGCGCGAAGACGCGGCCAGCACGAGGACGATGCCGATGATCGCCCCGATGATGATGCCGCGGCGCGTCCTCCGCGGTCTGCGCTCGGGCCTCATGCCCGGGAGAGTAAAGCCTTACGCGTCCATCAAGGCTCGACGATGGCTTTCTTCAACTGAGTTACGAGATCGCCGGGACTGAAGGGCTTTCCGACGAAATGAGCCCCCGGCCAGTCCTCGGGCGACCCGCGGTCCATCCCCGTCAGCACGAACACGGGGATCTCCGCGGTCGCGTCGTCCTTGCGCAGCGCGGAGAGGACCTCCTTGCCGTCCATCTTCGGCATGACCTGGTCCAAGAGGATCGCGCTGGGGAGCGAGCTCTGTGCGAGGGCCAGGGCCTGTTCGCCGTCGTGTGCGAAGACGACCTCGAACCCGCCGTCCGTGAGGACGAACTCGAGAGTCAGACGGACGCTCGCATCGTCCTCGGCAACGAGTACCACGGGGCGGCTCATCGCCCCCTATGTTGCCCTAAGTCGCCTAGCGCCCGGTCACGTCGTCGATGATGCTGGTGGGGCTGGGGCTGGCGAGCCCGGTGATCTCCCGGGCCCTGCAGATCGCGCCACAGCGGGGCGACGCCGACGGCTCCGGATCGCCGCCGTCGCCGTCGTCACCTTCGTCGCCGTCGTCACCTTCGTCGCCACCACCACCCGGCGGCACGACGACCGAGTCGCCCGGGCCCGCGTCGTCGACGGCCTCGGCGGCGGCGACCGAGAAGACCGCGTCGCTTCCGGTTCCGCCGGCAACCGCGCCCGTCGCGGCGGCCACGTTCGTCAGCTCGGCTACCAGTGGCTTGAAGCTCGCGTCGAGGATGCCGGCAACGACCGCCCACTGCGCGCCCTCATCGGCGAGCCTGAACGCGCGCACGAAGTTCTTCTGCAACGAGCCCGGCGAGTGGTTCGCGACGACGAAGCCCGTCAGCAGGTCGACTGTCGGCCGCGACAGATACTTCTTCATGAAGCCGACGTCTTGGTTCGCAAGCGCGCGGAAATACGGAAGCTCGGGTCGGGAGCTGCCGAGCTGACTACGCAGGCCGTTGGCCAGCGGGGTCAGCTGCTCCTCGAGATCGACGACGGCGCGCAAGAAGACCCGGTCCCACGGGTCCGCGGAATCGAGGCGGTAGGGCTCCTTGCGGTCGAGGTCGCTCGCGGCGGCCTGCACCTCGAACAGCCTCGAGAGGGAGACGCGCGGTTGACCGGGAGTCTCCAGGCGCACCGCGCCGCTGTAGGCCCCGGCGCGGACGGACGCGACGCCGATGTCGATCCTGAATGCACCGTCCGAAGATGTCGCATCGAAACCTGCAAACGAAACGCGCATCGGCGCGGCGGTGTCGGCCACGATGCTGCCTGTGTGCAACGGCCCCTCGACGGCCTTGGTCGACTCGATCCGGACGTCGGTGTCGGGGGCGATGTTCACGTAACGTGCATCGTCCTTCCCGCCGGCGAGCCGCAGCAACGCACGCGCGCCGCCGGTCGTGGAGACGAGGTCGCCGACTTCGACTTCCTCGTCGTCCGAGACGGTGATGGTCTCGTCGCCCCGGGTGATCTCGACCTTGCCGTCGTCGCTGGTCCGCTTGATGCTCATCTCGGCGATGTCGTCTCCGCCGAACGGCCAGCACGCCGTCGTCGCGAATAGGCAAAGGATCAGCGGGATCGCAATTCTCTTCATGCGCTCATGCCAGAGTAGTGCTCCATCGCATCTAATCCATGCTTGATCCATGGGGGCCGGACGACGAGCCCTAAGGAGTCGTGCCGCCCCCGATATGGCGACAGTCTGGCGCAAACCAGGACATCAAGGAATAGCTATTTCGGACTAGTTATCCACCGGCACGGGAGCCGAGGCAGGGGCCGTCTTGGCCTTCGTGGCGGCCGGGATGCTTATCGTGAACCGGGTGCCCTCGTCGGGCTCGCTCTGGACGTCGATCGTCCCCGAATGGGCGTCGATGATCCGCTGCACGAACGCCAGCCCGAGCCCCAAGCCCCCGTACGTGCGGGTCTCGGAGCCGTCGAGCTGCTGAAAGTCCGAGAAGATCTTGTGGAGGTCGTCCGGCGGTATCCCGATGCCCTCGTCGGTGATGGTGACCTCGACGTTGCGCCTCGTCGCTCCGTTCCTGGACGATGCCACCCGGGCCTCCAGCCTGATCGTCCCGCCGTCGGGCGAGAACTTGATCGCGTTGTCGAGGACCTCCTCGATCGAGCGCTCCAGGAGGCGCTTGTCGCCGAGCACGCGCGGGAGCCGCGCCTTTACGTCGACCTCGAGGTGGTGGCGCGTCGCGCGGGTCTGCCAGCGCGTGACGACCTTGGAGAGGATCTCCCCGACGTCGACGGGAGTCGTCTTCGGCGAGAGGCGGCCGGCTTCCATCGCCGAGAAGTCCACGAGCAGCTCGACGATGCGTTCGAGCCTGTCCGTCGACTCGAGGATCCCTCGTGCGAATTGCTGCGCTTTCTCCGGCGGGATGTCCTTGCGCCCGAGAATCTCCGCGTATCCCTTGATCGGAGTCAGCGGCGTCCGCAGCTCGTGCGAGATGTTCGACAAGAACTCCGACTTCATCCTCTCGATCTCCCGCTCGCGCGACATGTCTCGAAGGACGGCTACCCCACCGGTGAGCTCTCCGTCGTCACCGCGCAACACCGCACAAGTCACCGCGACGGGGATCGTCGTGCCGTCGCGCTCGACGAACGCCCCGGCCACGGAGCCCTCGGCGAGGTCGTAGATAGGCAGCCGGACCTCCTGCCCCTGTGAGTCGCGCGCGTGGACGACCTCCTCGACGGGCTTGCCCATCGCGGCGGTGGAGTCGACCCCGACCAGCTGCTCGGCCTCACGGTTGAACGCGAGCACGTTCTTACGCGCGTCCACCGCGATCAGCCCGTCGGCCATCGACTGGATGATCGTCTCGATCCGGTCGCGCAAGTGGTGCTCCTCGCGCGCCGCCTCGCGCAGGTCGTTGGTCATTCGCAGCAGCGACGTCGTCATCTCGTTGAACGTCTCGCCGAGCTGGCCGACCTCGTCGTCGCCCACGACCGCCGCCGTGACGTTCAGGTCGCCCTCCCGCACCTCGCGCGCGGTCGCGGTTAAAGCCTGGATCGGACGCGTGATGCGGCGTCCGGAGAGCCACGCGAGAAGCAGCGCGACCGCGCCGATGCCGATCGCGACCAGGAAGAGGATCTTCGTGAACGCCTCCCGGGTTTGGGCGACCAGGCTCGCCGGAGACGACAGCACGATCGTCGCTACAGGCACGTTGCTGGCCGAGCTCAGAAAGCGCGCAGCGCTGAAGTAGGGACGGTTGCAGATGTCGCGCTGCAACGTGAGCTCCCCCGTCGTCTCGAGGTCCCGGGCCTGCCCGCGGGGAAGTATCTCGTTCGCCGAGAGCTCGCGACAGGGCAGAGACGACGCGAGGATCTTTCGGTCGACGATGACGGTGGCGAACGCCGTGGCCGCGCTTCCGGAGATGCGCTCCATCTCCAAGGCGTCGACGTACTGACCGGCGAGAAGAGCGCCGACCGTCCTTCCGTCGATGACGATGCGGCGCGCGGCTATCAGCGCAACCGCCTCCTGGGTGATCGCCTGCGCGCTCGCGGCCACCTCGGAGGCGCCGGGGCCGACCACCGCCTGCTTCACGTCCGAGCCGTTGAGACCGAGGATGAGATTGTCGTCTGTGTCGGTCCGTCGGGGGTCGCCGTTTGCGTCGTTGACGTAGGGGCCGGAGCCAGAGAACGCGTGGAGCCCCCCCTTCGCGCCGGGCCGCACGAACATCACGAAGTCGAGGTTGAACTGCGCTCGCAGACGGGCGGCGACGCTCTTCGCTTCCGTCGGGCTAGCGGCGAGGGGGTTCGAGGTGAGCGTGGACACGGATGCCCGCGTCTTGTCGAGCACGTCGTTCAGATCGGCCCGCTCGAGGCTGCCGGTGGCGTTGCGAAGCTGGGCGCTCACGCGGTCGAGCTCGTCATCCTGCACGTTGTTGGAGATGACTCCGGTCAGAGCGGAGGACAAAACCAGGACGACCACGACCAGCAAGGTGACGAACGACGCGACGAAGCGGGTCCGGATGCTCGATCGCACGCCTGCCCACAGCCACGCGCCCATCGCCACGAAGCCGGCCGCCTTGACCCCGTGGGCCGCGTACGCGAAGACTTCGTCGGTCGTTGCGCTGAACCGGACGTTCGGGACGGACGAGGTGAGGATCTCCGCCGCGCCGAGGAAGAGCGCCGCGATCCCGAGCCGTCGCATCGAACGCATCCCGTCGCGTGCCGACGCGCTGAAGGCGGTGAGGGCGAGCAACAGAGCGGCCCCCGCGGGCGCGAAGAGCAGGGGCTTCTTCACGGAGAACGCGACCGCTGCGCTCGACGACGACGCGGAGCTGCTCGCTCCGAGCGTGCCGACGACGCCTACGAGGATGAGGACGAGCCCGAGGGCTCGGCCCGCGACGAGGAGGTCGGCCCCGTCGTTCTCCAGGAATGCCCCGCCGTGCGCAACTTGTGTCGCGGCGAGGACGGCGAAGCCCGCGCTGGCGGCGACGCGGTTGAACGCCGATCCGGGCACGAGCGCAGGACGCGTGAGCACGAGGCCGGCTCCACCGGCGGTGATGAGGAAACCGAGGAACTCGACCGTGAAGTGAAGCGGGACTGCAAGAAAGCTCTGCAGCATGACCGCCAAGTCTGACACGGTGATGCCGCCAAACTGAGAGATTGTCCGGGTTTGCGGCGCCTACGGCTGCCTGCTCACTCCTGGCTCTCCAGGTATTCCACGGCATCGTCGAACGTCGCGACGGGGACGACCTCCAGATCGGTCGCCACCCTCTTGGCCGCGTCGGCATCGGCGATGGGCGAGAGGAACAGCTCGGCCCCCTCGCGCTCCGCGCCGGCGATCTTCTCCTCGACGCCTCCGATCGGTCCGACGCTGCCGTCGCACCGGATCGTTCCCGTGCCGGCTATGCGTCTGCCGCCCGTGAGGTCGTCGGGCGTCAACCGGTCGTAGAGGCCGAGCGCAAACATGAGCCCGGCGGAGGGGCCTCCGATCCGACCAGTGCGAAAGCGCGCGTGCACGTCGGGCTGGAACTCGAAGTTGAGGTCGCGCATCCTGATGCCGATCAAGGCAGAGCCGTCCTGGTCGTTCTCCACGGTCTCGATGGCCTCGAGCTTCGTGCGCTTCCCGTCGCGCTCGACCGTGAGCGCGACCTCCTCGCCCGGCTGCACCGTCCGCATGATCGACGAGACGTCGCACGTCGTCTGTACGTCCTGGCCTTGCAGCTCCACGATGGTGTCGCCGGGTTGGAGCACCCCCTCGGCGGGCCCCCCCTGGAGCGTCTCAAGCACCTCTGCTCCGTCCCCGGTCGGCGTGCCCAAACCGAGCGCGCCGAGCGCGACGACGCGGGCGGCGAGCTTCGACTGGCTCATCTCCACCTGCTGCTGGTCCTTCAGCTCTTTGACCGAGCCGCCCTGATTGACGGCGGCGGAGTCGACGACCGCCTTCTGCGAGTCGAAGCCGGCCTTGACCAGGTCGACGAACGTCACCGTCGTGTCGATCGTGACCGTCGTCAGGAACAAGCTGCCTTCCGACGAGTACGACTTCGCTCCCTCGATCTCGACGAGGGTCTCCACGTCGCGCGCCGGGCCGGGAAGGTAGATGTAGTACATCGGCAGGGTGACGAAGAACGCCGCGATCACGAGCACGATGAGCACCACGCCGGCGATGACGTAGCGCCACGGATGGAATCCGGCTACGGGCTTTGTCCCGGGCGGATCGGACACGCCCCAATCGTTGAGTTGCATGTACTACGACTGTAGAGGTCCCGAGCCGGCTAGCGGTCGGCGAGGAAGACGGACTTCAGGTTCTGGAACGCCTCGAGACACCTGCCGGCGCCGAGCACGACTGCCTCGAGCGGCTGCTCGGTCACGTGCACCGGGACCTCGGCTTCCTGCGAGAGGAGCATGTCGAGGCCGGCGAGCATCCCGCCTCCCCCGGTAAGGGTGATGCCTTGAGTGAGCACGTCCTGAACGAGGTCGGGCGGTGACGACCCGATGCACTCGATCGTCGCGCTAACGATCGCGCGCACAGGCTCGGTAAGAGCCTCGCGGATCTCCTCGGACGTGATGAGGATGTTCTTCGGCATCCCGCTCGCGAGGTCGCGCCCGCGCAGCTCCGCCTTCTCCTCCTGTGCCATCGGGAAGGCCGAGCCGATCGCGATCTTGATGCGCTCGGCGGTCCGCTCGCCGATCGCGATCGTGTACTCACGTCGGACGTAGTTCTGGATTGCGGCATCGAGGTCGAAGCCGCCGACGCGCACCGCGGTGTTCGTCACGATGCCGCCCATCGAGATCAGCGCGACCTCGCTCGTGCCTCCTCCGACGTCGACGACGAGGTTGCCGAGCGGCTCGTGGATCGGGAGCCCGGCTCCGATCGCAGCGGCCATGGGCTCCTCGATGAGATGGCAGGACCGCGCGCCCGCC
>DATBND010000168.1:0-2140 GCA_036554505.1 Actinomycetota bacterium
CCGGCGTCCTCCAGGACGACGTGATCTTGCCCCGACGCGCCCGGGATCAACGCTTGCAAGAAGCGCTCGGCCCCGCGGCTGATCGGATCCTTGGCCCCGAAGATCGTGAGGAACGGCTTCTCGAAGCGGGACAGGACCTCCCACGCGGCGCGATTGGGGATCGTCGCGGGGTCGTCCGGGGTGGTCGGCACGAGCATCGGGAACTGGCGGACGCCCGCCTTGTACGACTCGTCGGGAAACGGCGCGGCGTACGCCTCGAGTACCTCGGCCGTAAGCGTCGTCGCGCATCCGGCCTGCACCGCGCGGCCGACGTCGAAGACCTCGATCTCCTGCGACGCCTGACGGAATCTGTGCCACGCGTCGCTCACCGGCTGGTCGCCGGTGACCAGGAACGTGTTCGCGGCGACGACCCGCGCGAACCGGTCGGGCTCCTCGCCCACGAGGCGAAGCCCTATCAGGCCGCCCCAGTCCTGACAGAAGAGCGTGATGTCACCGACGCCGATCGCGTCCAGCGCGGCGCGCGTCCAGTCGACGTGGCGCTGATAGGTGTAGTCGGCTCGCTCGACGGGCTTGTCCGAGCGACCGAAGCCGACGAAGTCGATACCCACCGCGCGGATGCCGGCGGCGGCGATGACCGGGATCATCTTTCGGTAGAGATAGCTCCACGACGGCTCGCCGTGGAGGAGCACCACGGGCTCTCCTTCGGCCGGGCCTTCGTCGACGTAGTGGACGCGGATGGGTGCGCCGTCCGGTCGCGCGATCTCGACGTAGCGGGGCTCGAAGTCCCACCCGGGCAGCCCGTCGAAACGCTCGTCGGGAGTGCGAAGGACGTTCAACGGAGGCCTCCGCGCGCGGTCCGTGGCATGCGGAGCAACCTAGCCCAGGCGCAGACGGGCGTGCAAAATCACCCTACCTCGATGAAATCTCCATATCCGGTGAGAGCAAGGCGCGCACTCGTTTGGGAGAGTTGAGCTATGACGAGCCCGACGATCGCCGTGATCGAGGACGAGGTGACGATCGCGTCCGCCCTCGCGGCGCGCCTGACCAAGGAGGGATTCAAGGTCGAGATCGCGGCGGACGGCCCCACCGGAGTCGAGCTGTGCCGTCGCCTCGATCCCGACCTCGTCGTCCTCGACCTGATGCTTCCGGGATTCGACGGCCTGGAGGTATGCCGGAGGATCCAGAAGGAACGCCCGGTTGCCGTCCTGATGTTGACCGCGCGCGACTCCGAGACGGACATGCTCGTCGGCCTCGGTGTGGGGGCCGACGACTACATGACCAAGCCGTTCAGCCCGCGCGAGCTGGTGGCGCGCGTGCGCGCGTTGTTGCGTCGCGTCGAGCGAGCTCCGGTCGTCGGGCCGGCGGGGCCGCGGCTGGAGATCGGCGAGATCACCATCGATCCCGCGACGCGCCGGGTCCACAAGGCGGGGACCGACGTGCACCTCACCCCGATCGAGTTCGACCTCCTCTACCTCCTCGCGCGACACCCGGACGTCGTGTACACGCGCGAGCAGCTGTTGTCGGAGATCTGGGGCTATCGGGACGACTCGGGGGCGCGCACCATCGACTCGCACATCGGCGCGTTGCGCCGCAAGCTGGGCTCCGAGGTCGTGCGCACCGTCCACGGCGTCGGCTACGCGCTGCGGAGGGACTGAAGTGCGCCCGCTCGACCCGCTCTCCTCCATAAAGACGAAGCTCGGAGTTGTCATCGTCGGCGCAGTTGCGGTGACGGTCGGCGTGGTCACGCTCGGCGCGCGTTACGACGTCCACCCGCTGCTGCTCGCGACGATTGCAGGTGCCCTGGCTCTCGTCATCGTGCAGTTCCTGGCCCACGGGATGACCTCGCCGCTTCGGGAGATGGCCCGCGCGGCGAGCGCCATGGCGCGCGGCGACTACGACAAGCGCGTCAGGGCGACGTCGCGCGACGAGGTCGGCGAGCTCGCACGCGCGTTCAACCAGATGTCGGCGGACCTCGCCGAGGTCGATCGCGTGCGGCGTGACCTCGTCGCAAACGTGTCGCACGAGCTCAACACCCCAATCACCGCGCTTCAGGCCGTGCTCGAGAACCTCGTCGACGGGGTCGGTCCCCCCGATCAGGAGACGTTGCGGGTGATGCTGGCCCAGGTCGAGCGGCTCGGGC
>DATBND010000170.1:0-21767 GCA_036554505.1 Actinomycetota bacterium
GGGCTGCGATGCAACCGCGCCCGAGAACTCCATGCGGGTGCTCCTCTCCCGCATCCGCCGCCGCCATACCCAAACAACCCAGATTGGGCATTGCCATTCCACATCGGCAGGAGTCGGATATCTACCCTGTCCTACGATTTCGCCGTGATTGCGTATGCGCGCCCAGTTGTCGGTGCCCGGTCGAACGCTGGCGTTCTCGCCGTTGCAGCGATGTCCCAAAGAGAAAAGGTTGACAGCGTGCTCTCCTTGTTCGGAAGGGACGGTGAAGAGTCATCTTCACCGGGCTCGTGGACGACTCGCAAAGGACCTGGCGGAGGAGGGGGGCGCTGATGTCGTCAACAGATGAAGAGCTTCGACGCGAGCTCGAGTCGTTTGCCGAGGGGCCCGGGCCTCCGGGCACGCATTCCGATGCCGGGGACCCACTAGGCACCGTCCTGCGACGTGCACGGTTGCGTCGGAGATGGAGGTTCGCCGTTATCGGGGTGGTGGCCAGCTCGAGCCTCCTTCTGGCCGGGCTTGCCTTTGTCTCGCTCAGCGATAGGGCCGAGCCCTCGCAGTCGCGGAGAGCACACATCGTCGCACCGGCGCAGGAGCCCGGTCCCTACACCGACCGGTTCTATGTCGTGGATCCCAAGAACTACAGCATGACGTCGCAGGTCCTGGCGCTCTCGCGCAAGACCGGCGAGGTCGTTCGCTCCTACCCGGCCGGGTACGACCCGGCCCTAGCCCTCTCTCCCGATGGACGGACTCTGTACATCGCCTCGGCGGACCCCGACGTGCGTGTGCCCGGTCAAAACGTCGAGGGCCTGAAGGACACCCTCGCCGTCGTCGACTCCGAGACCGGAGCTATCAGGCAAACGGTCGAACTACGCTCAAGGGTCTTGCACGCGGCCTTGGCCTCGACCTCGACGATGACGATGTCGACCGATGGCCGATTGCTGTACTACGCCCAGGTGGGGAACGGCTCTGAGGGCGAGCGGTCCTTCTCAGTCGGCACCTTCGACACGGTCCGCGAGGTCATGCTTCCCCAAAGCGCCGAGATCGATCAGTGTGGAGACAGTGACCTGTTTGCGTTGGAGGGCCGAGAGCTGGCCGTGCTGTGCAGCGCGACCAACGACCTCCGAGTTGTGGAGTTGGCGGATGACGGCAGCGCTGCCTCCGTGGAGGTCGTCGAGATCGAGAACGTCCCGGACGACAGAACGGACTCGAACGGAAACTTCCTCGACCTAGGCGCTCTCGCGGGAGGGGCCGTTTCGCCCGACGCCTCGACGTTCTACGCGGTGAGTCAGAACGGAAAGATCTTCGTGATCGATCTCGGCAGTGGTGAGATCACCTCCAGTCATCAGCTCGACCTACCGAAGGCTCGCGTCATCGACTACGGACGAGTCGCGCTGTTGTCGAGTGGCGCGCAGCTTGCGATGGGAAGCGGGCGGTTCGACGACTACGAGTACGACTCCGACGAGATCGTGGTCGTGGACACCTCGAAGTGGAGTCAGCAAGCGCCCATCCTTACGACCCGGGACTTCTGGAGCATCGAGACGGGCCCCGGCGGCAGCCAGCTGTGGGCCCTGGGCAAGGAGTCGTCGACGATCCAAATCGTCGATCCGTCGCAGGATGATGAGATCCGTGTCGTGAAAGGGATTGGGGAGTCGCCGGAGCTCGGGCAGGCGCCGCTACTCGGGACTCGCTAGCTCTAGGGTCTTGCCGAGGCCTCACCTCTCGTCGCTACTATCGATGCGTGGTCGCACGCGACGGGTTGTCGGAGCGCGATATCCGCTGTCTGGAATGTCTGGCGCGCGTCCTCCTCCCCGAGGGTCACGGGCTCCCCGGAGCGGGCGCGGTCGACGCGATAGGTCTCCTCGACGAACAAGCTCGATCGTGGGATCCGACCGTCCGTAAGCGGGTGCGGTGGCTGGTACGCGTCTGGGAGCTTGCGCCCGTCGCGTCGCCCCGGCTACGGCCGTTCAGCGCCTTGAGCCCTGTGGCGCAGCGGGATTGGACCGAGGCGTCCTATCGCTCGCGCCGGACGTGGCGCCGGCTCGTCGCGTCCGCGTTGAAGCAACTCGTCTTTCTGGCGTGGGCTCTCGCGCCCGAGGCCGAGGACGCGCTTGGTTACGACTATCGCTGCCGGCGTGACGACGAGCCGCACGGTTCGAGACGACCGTTGATCGGTGTTCCCCGCCTCGACCCGTTGCCGTCGGAGCCCGACGATTACCACCGCACGGGCCCGGCGGTGGTGATGAACGCTGTCCCGCTCCCGCTGATGCAGAACCGCACGTTCGACGGCGCGCGACAGGCGCTCCCACTCGAGACGATCTCGTGGCCGTCGATAGGCGACGGCGCGCGGGTCACAACCGACGTGGTCGTCATCGGCTCGGGGGCCGGGGGCGCGGTGGTCGCGGCGACCCTCGCCGAGGCCGGGCTGGACGTGGTGGTCGTAGAAGAGGGTGAGCACGTGACGGCCGAGCGGGACTTCGTCGGCCCGGTCTTCGAGCGGTTCCAGCGCTTCTGTAGGGACAACGGCACGACGCAGGTTCTGGGGGTGCCACCCATCCCTCTGCCGCTCGGCAAGGTCGTGGGCGGCACCACCGTCGTCAACTCGGGGACGTGCTTCCGTGCGCCGGATCGCGTGCTCGATCGCTGGAGCCTCGAGCACGGCGTGCGCGACGCGCGCCCCGACGAGCTCGCCGCGTACTACGAGCCGATCGAGGAGTTCCTCCATGTCAGGCCCGTGCCGTGGGAGCTCTTGGGACCGAACGGCATGGCCGCGCACCGCGGTGCCGTCGCGCTCGGGTACTCGGGCGGACCTCTGCTGCGGAACATCGCGGATTGTCACGGGTGCGGTCAGTGCGCCTTCGGTTGCCCGACCGACGCGAAGCAGGCGATGCACATCTCGTATCTCCCGCGCGCTCAGCGAGCCGGAGCGCGCATCTACTCGCGGGCTCGCGTCCGAAGGATCGAGCACGGCGACGGGTGCGCTACCGGCGTGAAGGTCGAGCTCCTCGACGACCGCAGTCAGGTACGCGGTGAGATCGACGTCCTCGCCGGAGACGTCGTGGTGTGCGCGGGGGCCGTGCACACGCCGGTCTTGCTGCACGGCAGCGGGGTTCCCGATCCGTCACGCGCGACGGGGCGTCACTTGCGTATCCACCCGGCGACGGGCGTCGGCGGTTGGCTGGAGGGCGACTACGTGAGCTGGAAGGGAACTCTGCAGAGCTACTACATCGACGCGTTCTTCGAGAGCCACGAGCTCATGTTCGAAGCGACGACCACGGTCCCGGGCGTCGGGGCAGGATCCATCCCCGGGATGGGCGAGCGCGCGATGAAGGATCTCGGCGCGTTCTCGAACCTGCTCACACTCGGGTTCTACGTCTCGGACACGTCGTCGGGCCGCGTGCGGCGGCTGCCGAACGGGGACGCGGTGGCGACCTATCGCCTGAACGCGCTGGACGCTCGTCGCATGAGTCTCGGCATCGCGGTGGCGGCGGAGGTCCTGCTCGAAGCGGGAGCATCGCGCGTGCACCCCGGCGTCCCAGGGCTCGACACCATCTCCGCGCGCGCCGACGTCGAGCAGCTGCGGGAGAGGTCGGTCAAGCCGGCGCATCTGCGGCTGACGGCATTCCATCCGATGGGGACGGCGCGCATGGGCTCGGACCCGGACCGCTCGGTGGTCGATTCCTGGGGCCGGCACCACGCGATGAGCAACCTCTGGGTCGCCGATGCGAGCGTGTTCCCCAGCTGCGTCGGGGTGAACCCGCAGATGACGATCATGGCCTTCGCGAAGCGGACCGCGGAGACCATCGCGGCGGCGCGGGGTGCGACTCCGGCGTCGTCGCCACCACACGTTTGAAGCCTGCGCCGCTATTGACCGCGTTCGTGCGCTTGTGACGGCGTAAATACGTCGGTTTTCGACGTAGACACGGGGGGCCAGTGGGTATGATCCACGCGGCCACAGACGAATTCCAGGAGGAACTCATGACGTACGTCATCGCCGAGCCCTGCATCGGGGTCAAGGACCGGGCTTGCGTAGACGAATGTCCGGTCGACTGCATCTACGAGGGTGAAGAGCAGCTCTGGATCCACCCCGAGGAGTGCGTGGACTGCGACGCGTGTCTGCCGGCGTGCCCTGTCGACGCGATCTTCCCTGCCGACAACGTGCCTCCCGAGTGGACGAACTTCACGACCATGCAAGCTCAGTGGTTCGAGGAGCACCCCGAGGCCTCCGGCGGGGCGATGGAGTCCCCTTACGCCCCCGCGGAGGAACGCGGCGAATAGCCCGTCCACGCCCGAGGACTGGACCAAGCACCTCGGTCGCAAGATCTCCATCCGTTACAAGCTCCACGACGATCCCGCGCACGGGTTCTCCGAGGCGATCGGGGTGGTCCAGTCCGTTCGTCCGAACGAGTCGGGCGTGTCCGAGCTCGGCATCCTGACGCGGCGCGGGGAGACGAAGTACGTGCCGGTCGACGACGTGCTTGCCGCCAAGCTGTTCCCCGCGTAGCTCGCCGCGTCGTTTATGCGGCGCGACCAGGGTTTTTGCATACGGGGGCCGCGCGCCGCGCTGCTATCATCGAGATGTCGAGCACACCGGCAGGGCTAATGAAGGGAAGTTGATGGCGTCGCAGATCGCCCCTCCATCCGAGCATGGGGTCGATCGCCAGGAAGTCGATCGGGTAGTCATCAGGTTCGCCGGGGACTCCGGCGACGGGATGCAGCTCATCGGAGAGCGCTTCACGAGCGTGAGCGCGGTCTTCGGCAACGACCTCGCGACCCTTCCCGACTATCCCGCCGAGATCAGGGCCCCCGCGGGGACCCTTGCCGGCGTCTCCGCCTTTCAGATCCATTTCGCCGACTACGACATCCTGACCCCGGGCGACCAGCCGAACGTCCTCGTGGCGATGAACCCCGCCGCGCTGCGGGCCAACATCAAGGATCTGATGTCGGGCGGCCTCCTCATCGTTAACACCGACTCGTTCGAGGATCGCAACCTCGACAAGGCCGGGTACGCACAGAACCCGCTCGAGGACGGCTCGCTCGAGAGCTATCAGATCTACGAGATCCCGATGACCTCGATGACGGTCGACGCGGTGAAGGACTCCGGGGTCACCAAGAAAGAGGCCGAGCGGTCCCGCAACATGTTCGCTCTCGGCGTGATCTCGTGGATGTACTCGCGTCCCCTCGAGCCGACCATCGCGTGGCTCGAGAAGAAGTTCGCAAAGAAGCCGGCCGTCGCGCAAGCCAACATCAGCGCGCTGAAGGCCGGCTTCAACTTCGGCGAGACGGCCGAGCTCAGCGCGTTCGAGGTGAAGCCGGCGACCCTTGCTCCCGGCCGCTACCGGCGGATCACCGGGAACCAGGCGATCGCGTATGGGCTCATCGCCGCGAGCGTCCAGGCCAAGCTCCCGTTGTTCCTCGGCTCGTACCCGATCACGCCCGCGAGCGACATCCTGCACGAGCTGTCGCGCCACAAGAACTTCGGCGTGCGCACCATCCAGGCCGAGGACGAGATCGCGGCGGCCGGCATGGCCGTAGGCGCGGCGTTCTCCGGACACCTCGCGGTAACGACGACGTCGGGCCCCGGCCTCGACCTCAAGTCCGAGACCCTCGGGCTCGCGCTCTCACTCGAGCTCCCGTTGCTGGTGATCGACATCCAGCGCGGGGGACCGTCGACGGGTCTGCCGACGAAGACCGAGCAGTCGGACCTGTTGCACGCGATGTACGGGCGCCACGGCGAGGCGCCTCTTCCGATCGTCGCGTCGTACTCGCCCGCGTCGTGCTTCTGGGCCGCGATCGAGGCGGCTCGCATCGCGATCAAGTACATGACCCCGGTCATCATCCTGTCCGACGGCTACCTCGCCAACGGCGCCGAGCCGTGGCGCATCCCGGCGGTCGAGAAGCTTCCCGACATCTCCGTCCAGTTCGCGTCGCAGCCGAACGCCGGCGAGGACTTCTGGCCATATCTCCGCGACGACGTCACGCTGGCGCGGCCGTGGGCGATCCCCGGAACCCCGGGCCTCGAGCACCGCGTCGGGGGCCTCGAGAAGGCCGACGGCACCGGCAACATCTCGTACGACCCCGACAACCACCACCTCATGACGCTTCTTCGCCAGGCGAAGATCAAGGCGATCGAGGAGGACATCGACCCCCTCGACTTCGACGCCGACGAGGGCGCGACCGTGCTGGTGCTCGGCTGGGGGTCGACGTACGGCTCGATCGGTGCCGCGGTGCGACGGCTGCGAGCGCGCGACAAGAAGATCGCTCGCGCGCACCTCAAGCACCTGAACCCGTTCCCCAAGAACACCCGCGAGGTCCTGTCGCGCTTCGACAAGATCATCGTGCCCGAGATGAACATGGGCCAGCTCTCGAAGCTCGTTCGCTCGGAGTTCTTGATCGACACGATCTCGATAAACAAGGTCAAGGGCCTGCCCTTCCGGGCGGCCGAGTTGGAGCAAGCGATCCTGGAGCATTTGTAGATGGCTGACGAGGGCAACGGACACAAGCGCGAGGAGGGCACGAGCGCGCCGCTCGGCGGAGGTACCGACCCCGCTGCGGCCGCGCGGGTCACCGAGCTGACCGGCAACAGGGGGATCACCGAGGCATCGGGCGGCGTCGGCACGCTGACACGCGAGGACTTCGTCTCGGACCAAGAGGTCCGCTGGTGCCCGGGCTGCGGCGACTACGCGATCCTCGCCGCAGTGCAGGGCGTGATGCCGACGCTCGGCATCCCGCGCGAGAAGACGGTGTTCGTATCCGGGATCGGATGCTCGAGCCGTTTCCCTTACTACATGAACACCTACGGCATCCATGGGATCCACGGGCGCGCGCCGGCGATCGCAACCGGCCTGGCGGCGGCCCGGCCCGACCTGTCCGTCTGGGTAGTGACGGGTGACGGCGACGGCTTGTCGATCGGCGGGAACCACTTGATCCACGCGCTGCGGCGCAACGTCAACCTGCGCATCCTGTTGTTCAACAACCAGATCTACGGTCTCACGAAAGGCCAGTACTCACCGACGTCCGAGCGCGGCAAGGTGACGAAGTCGACCCCGTTCGGGTCGCTGGAGCACCCGTTCAACCCCGTGTCCGTCGCGCTGGGGGCCGAGGCGTCGTTCGTCGCCCGCAGCATTGACGTCGAGCGCAAGCACCTGCCGGAGATCCTCCGGCGCGCGGCCGCGCACAGAGGGTCGGCGTTCGTCGAGATCTATCAGAACTGCAACATCTTCAACGACGGCGCCTTCCTCGCGCTCACCTCGAAGGAAGGTCGTTCGCAAAACCGGATCTACCTAGAGCACGGCAAGCCCATCCGCTTCGGACCGAACGACGAGAAGGGCGTGATGATGTCCAAGGACGGTCACGTCTCGATCGTGGACGTTGCCGAGGTCGGCGAGGACAAGCTCGTGGTGCACGACGAGCACCGTGACGACCCGAGCCTCGCGTTTGCGCTGTCGCGTCTCGCCGACAACCCCACGGGGCCGACGCCGATCGGGGTCTTTCGCGACGTGCAGCGGCCCGCCTACGGAGACGGCCTCGAGCATCAGCTTCGTCAGGCCGCCGAAGCGCAGGGCCCGGGCGACCTCTCTCGATTGCTCGACTCCGGCGACGCGTGGACGGTGGACTGATGGCCGAGCGATCGGACGCGTACGAGGAGAAGGTCGAGCGACTCGCGCAAAAGCTTCTTCACGGAGGAACCGGCAACGACGGCGCGGCGATGGACATCGAGAGCGCGCGCCGATCTGCCCGTCGCATGCTCGAGGAGTCCGAGGAGCGCACCGCCCAGGCATCGGATCTCGACCCGGACGACGACGACGTCATCCGCCGGAGCTCCGGCGAGACCGCCGCGTCGGGCGACTCGGGTATCACCCGCCGCGTCTCCGACGGCGACTAGCCAAGCTTCGTCCCTAAAGCCGCTCTGAGCGGCATAAGTGACGGACCTTCGCCCCCTCCTGGCAACTTGCCGTAGCCGGGTCTGACCCCGCATTGCGCCGCAGGCCCGGGCGTAGAGTCATTCCTATGGGCGGACAACGGTCACGACGCGTCCTTCTTGCAGCCGCTTTGTTGCTCCTCCTCCCGCCCGCTCCCGCGCGCGCCGCGCTGTGGATGGAGTTCGATCCCCCCGCCGGCTCCCCCGGGACGCGCGTCGTAGGCCGGACCGGTGGCAACGGCGCGATGGCGAGCAGCAGCGAGGGCCAGGCCTTCTCCGCGTACCTGGTGCAAGCGGCGAGCAGGGTCCGAACGCCGATCGGACACGTCCGCGTCGATGCGAAGGGAAACGGAACGCTCAGGTTCGTCATCCCGGAGGTCGCCCCTGGGAGTTACACCGTTCGCATGTACTGCCCGACGTGCACGATCCCATCCACGGGAAGTGACGACCCCGTCGTCGTCGGCCGCTTCCGCGTGGTGGGTGGGCGCGACAGCAGTCCCTCGGTCGCTCAACCCCGCGAGGCGACGGATGGCGGAGCGCCGCGGGACAGGACGCTCGAACCGATCGCGGGACTCGGGCTGCTTCTTGCCGCCGTGACACTGATCCTTCTCAAGCGCCGCCGTTCGGCCGTGGTCTAGGGGCTGGGAAACGCTTAGCCGCAAACCGCGTACGGGTTAACCCGCTCTCAGCGGGTTTGCACGGCAGAGAAAGGAGAGTGGCGGGTCCGCGGCGGCATCACCAAGACGGAGGGCGCCCCCGACATAGGTAAGCTGCCCCGCATGTCGGAGCAGGGGCACGGAGGAGTCGCCGTATCACGGGCATTGAAGGCGCTCGGCGTCGAGCATCTCTTCACGCTGACCGGCGGGCACATCTTCCCGATCCTCGACGGCTGTCATCAGGACGGCATCCGCATCGTCGACACGCGTCACGAGCAGAGCGCGACGTTCGCAGCGGAGGGGTGGGGGCGGCTGACGCGATCGCTCGGAGTCGTTGCGATCACCGCCGGCCCCGGGGTTACGAACGCGATGAGCGCGCTCGCGCAGGCTCAGTTCAACCGTGCGCCGCTGCTCGCGCTCGGGGGCCGGGCCCCTGCGTTCCGATGGGGCGCGGGCTCGTTGCAGGAGATCGACCACGTCCCCTTCGTCGACCCTCTAGCTCCGGCGAGGACCGTCACCGACACGAGCGAGGTCGCGGGCGCGGTTGTGCGGGCCGGCCAGGAGGCGCTCGGCCTCCCGTTGCCGTACACGGACGAAGAGATCGAGACCGGTGTTCGATTCGGGCGCGGCCCCCGCTTCCTTGACTTCCCGCTCGACGTGCTCTTCAACATGACGGACTTGACGGTCCCCGAGCCGGTCAGTGAGTTCGCCGTCGTGAGCGGGTATTCGCCGCGTGGTCTCACGGCGAGCGGTCCGTCGATCGGTGAGCTGATCGAGAGCTCGGAGCGTCCGGTCCTGATCGCCGGCTCCGGCGTCTACCTCGATGGTGCCGAGGAGCAGCTCGTGCGGCTCGCAGAGGCCGCGGAGATCCCGGTCTTCGTGAACGGTCAGGGCCGCGGCTGCATCCCGGCGGACCACCGCCTTGCGTTTGCCCGCAGCCGGTCCAAGGCGTTCAAGGAAGCGGACCTCGTGATCGTGGCGGGGACGCCGATGGACTTCCGCCTCGGCTTCGGCGAGTTCGGGGACGCGAAGGTCGTGCACCTGGACTCGCATCCCTCACTCATCGCACAGCACGTCAAGCTCGCCGACTCCGCCGGTTGTCGGCTCAACCTCCTTCTGCGTGAGCTCGCCGACGACATCCACAAGGCCCCCGACACGAAGGCGTGGGTCGAGTCGCTGCGAGAGATCGAGGACCAGAAGCGCGACGCGGCGCAGGCGGAGCTGACGAGCACCCAGAGCCCCATCCACCCGATGCGCATCTACGGAGAGCTCGTGCCGCTGCTCGATCGCAACGCGATCGTCATCGGCGACGGGGGCGACTTCGTCAGCTACGCGGGACGAGAGGTTCCGTCCTACGAGCCCGGCTGCTGGCTCGATCCGGGCCCCTTCGGCTGTCTCGGCGTCGGGCCCGGCTACGCGATGGCGGCGCGCCTCGCGCACCCCGACCGTCAGGTCGTCCTCCTCTATGGCGACGGCGCGCTGGGCTTCTCCGGCATGGAGCTCGAGACGCTCGTGCGACTGAAGCTGCCCGTCGCGTGCGTCGTCGGAAACAACGGGATCTGGGGCCTCGAGAAGCACCCGATGCAGGCGCTCTACGGCTACGACGTCGCGGCGGAGCTTCGGCCGGGGATCCGCTACGACCAGATGATGGAGGCGCTCGGCGGCAAGGGTGAGCTCGTGACCGAGCCCGACCAAATAGCTCCCGCGCTGAAACGCGCGTTCGAATCCGGCGAGCCCTATCTCGTCAATGTCCTCACCGATCCGTCAATCGCGTACCCGCGCAGCTCGAACCTCGCGTAAGAGCGCGGTCTGGACGCCCCCTCCCGTTGTGTAGCCTGCTGCGCACATGGATGACCTGATCCGCGCGGCCCTCGACGCCGCGGCCGCGACCGGCGCGAGCTACGCCGACGTCAGAGCCGTCGAGACGGTGGCCGAGGCGCTCTCAGTCAGAGGATCGACCGTCGAGTCGCTCGATCGCTCCGAGTCGTTGGGTTTCGGAGTCCGGGTATTGAGGAACGGCGCGTGGGGCTTCGCCGCGTCGGCTCGGCTCGACAAGGACAGCGCGGCGAAAGTCGCGGCGACTGCCGCCGAGGTCGCCGCCGCGAGCGCGCTCGGGATCACGCGGCCCGTCGAGCTCGTCCCCGAGCCCGTTCACGTCGAGTCGTGGTCGTCGCCGCTCGACAAGGATCCGTTCTCGGTATCGCTGGAGGACAAGGTCGGGCTGCTCGCGTCCGCAACCGAGCAGATGGAACGGGTCGACGGCGTGCGCGTCGGTCGCGGCACGATGGACGTGACGCGCCAGCGCATCTGGTTCGTCTCGTCGGAGGGTTCCCAGATCGACCAGACGATCGTGCAGACCGGCGCGGGGATCGAGGCGACGGCGGTGTCCGACGGCGAGGTGCAGACGCGGTCGTACCCGGGCTCGTTCCGTGGCCATTTCGCGAATGCCGGCTACGAGATCGTCGAGGAGATGGACCTCGCGGCGCATGCGCAGGAGACCGCCGAGCAAGCCGTGGCGCTGTTGTCCGCCGCCGAGTGTCCGGACACCGTGACGACGATCGTCCTCGACGGGCACCAGACGATGCTCCAGGTGCACGAGTCCGTGGGGCACCCGACGGAGCTCGACCGCGTGCTCGGCATGGAGGCTGCTTTCGCCGGCACGTCGTTCGTGTCGGTCGACGACATCGGACGGCTGAAGTACGGGTCCGACCACATGAACATCACGGCCGACGCGACGATCCCGGGCGGCCTGGGCTCGTACGGGTTCGACGACGAAGGCGTAGAGGGCCAGCGTGTCGACCTGGTGCGCAATGGGTTGCTCGTCGGCTTTCAGGCGTCGCGCGAGACGGCCGCGGCGATGGGGGCCGAGCGCTCGAACGGGACGATGCGCGCCGAGGGGTGGGAGAACTTCCCGCTGATCCGCATGACGAATGTGAATCTGCTGCCCGGCGAGGGCTCGCTCGAAGACCTCCTGGCCGACGTCGACGACGGCATCTACATGGCGACGAACAAGTCGTGGTCCATCGACGACAAGCGCAAGAACTTCCAGTTCGGATGCGAGATCGGGTGGGAGATAAAGAACGGCCGTCTCGGCCGGATGCTCAAGAACCCTCGCTACACCGGGATCACGCCTGTGTTCTGGGCGTCGCTCGACGCGGTCGCCGGGCCCGAGGAGTGGCGAGTGTGGGGGACGCCGAACTGCGGCAAGGGCCAGCCCGGCCAGACGATGAGGGTGGGCCACGGCACGGCCCCCGCGCGCTGGCGCAACGTCTCTACGGGAACGTCGCAATGACGCCGCGCGGCAGTCCTCTCGGACACGACGCGGCCCGCGCCGCCGCCGAGCCCGTACTCGATTTTCCGGGGGCCGACGCCGTCGAGGTAGTGGTCTCGGGCTCCTCGACGGGCCTTACGCGCTACGCGCGCTCGGAGATCATCCAGAACACCTGGCGCGACGAGCTGCGCGCTTACGTGCGCGTCGTCTGCGGTAACCGGGTGGCCTCGGCGACGACCAACCAGCTCGATCCCGACAGGATGAAGGCGACGGCAGCGCGCGCGCTCGAGGCTGCGAAGGCGTCGCTGCCCGACGAGGAGTTCCCCGGCCTCCCCGTCCCCGACGAGGTCGGCCGGGCCGAGCCCGTGTACCGATTCGACGACGCAACCGTTGGAACTTCGGCAGAGGAGCGCGCCCTCGCGGTCAAACGGACCATCGACGCGACGGGCTCGGACAACGCCGCCGGGATCTACGAGACGAGCGCCCACGACTACGCGGTCTTCTCCTCGACGGGCATCGACTGCTACGACGCGTACACGCGTTGCGTCTGCACTTGCCTCGTCGACATCGGCGACTCGACGGGCTGGGCGGAGGACGCGTCGTACCGGACTGACGGCGTCGACTACGAGGCGGTCGCGTCGCGCTCGCGGGCGAAGGCCGACGAGGGGATCGGCGCCGAGGACGGCGCCCCGGGCACCTACGAGGTGATCCTCGAGGCGTCGGCGGTCGGGACGCTTCTCGAGTACTTCTCGTACATGGGCTTCGGTGCCAAGCAGGTGCTGGAGGGCGAGAGCTTCCTCGCGTCGCGCGCGGGTCAGGATGTCGCGCCCGCAACCATCACCGTCGCAGACGATGTCAGGGCGCACCACTCGGTTGGCATCGGCTTCGACTTCGAGGGTGTTCCCAAGCAGCGGGTCGCGGTGATCGACTCGGGGCGGGCGACCGGCCCCGTGACCGACCTTCGCACCGCACGCCGGATGGGCACCGCGTCGACCGGCCACAACTCCGGCTCGAACGAGTTCGGGCCGTACGCGTCCAACGTGGTGCTAGAGCCCGGCGACGCGTCCCTCGAGGAGCTGGTGGCCGGGATAGCCGACGGCTACCTCGTCACGCGCTTCCATTACGTGAACGTCCTCGACCGGCCCGAGACGTTGCTCACCGGCATGACCCGCGACGGGACCTTTCGGATCCGCAACGGTGAGCTCGCCGGGGCGGTCCGCAACTTCCGTTTCGCAAACAGTGTTCTCGGGGCGCTCGCCTCGGCCCGGCGCGTCGGGAGCAAGGTCGGCTCGTTCGCGCCCGAGTTCGGGGCGTTCGGGTGGACCGTCGCTCCGGCGGTCCACGTGGGCGAGTTTCGCTTCGCCTCGACGACCTCGCACTAGCCCCGTGGAGGGGACGGCCGAGACCCTCTGGCACATCTTCCTGCTGGTCATGACGCTCGCTGCGGTCGCCGCGGCGGCCATACTCGCCTTGGTTCCGCTCGCGTTCGACTCGCCGCCGCCGGGCCTCGTGCGCGCCCGGCCCTGGCTAATTGCTCTGATCGGGTTGACTTTGGTCGTTTACCTGCTGGAATGGCAGATTCTGCATTGATGTTACCTATACTTGGAGCACGACCACATAAAGCGACTGGGCGCGAGCGCCCGAAGCGGTTCATCTAGAAAGGGGTCCACACCGTGGCGATGACCGAGCAGGAGACCGGAGTCAACACCGGCATCACGATCTCTCCGACGGCGGCGTCGAAGGTGACCGAGCTCCTCAAGCGAGAGGTCTCGGCGGCCCCCGACGAGCACGCCGACAAGGAGTACGCGCTGCGGGTCGCGGTGCAGCCCGGTGGCTGCGCCGGCCTGCGTTACGCCCTCTACTTCGACGACCGCCAGCTCGAGGGTGACGTCGTGACGGCGATCAACGGAGTCCAGATCCGGGTCGACAAGATGAGCTCGCCGTACCTGGCGGGGGCCGAGATCGACTACGTCGACGGCCTCCAGCAGTCGGGCTTCACGATCAACAACCCCAACGCAAAGGGCACCTGCGCGTGCGGGGACAGCGCCCAGTTCTGAGCTAAGCCCCCTCGCTCCACGTACCTCCCCCGTCGTGCGCGCGCGACCGACTATGATCGACGCGCTCATCAAGAGCGGGGGAGGGTCCGGCCCGTCGATCCCGCCGCAACCACCGGTTCGCCGGCAGGTGCGAATCCCGGACGGATGAGCGAGGCACGCAACGACTTCCCGCCTCGCGAAATCCGGCGAGGCTTTTCTATTCGACGAGGAGGCGTTGCGAGTGCCCATAGAGACAACGGTTGTCGGGTCGTACCCGAAGCCGCCGAACGAGGGCAAGACCTTCACCGTGCGCAAGACGCGTCACGCGATCGAGCGCGGCGAGGCGACGGCCGAGCAACTGCGAGCGGCTCAGGCCGACCTTGTCAAAGAGGTGATCGCCGAGCAGGAGGAAGCCGGGGTCGACCTGGTCACGGACGGCCAGGCCCGGTGGGACGACATCCTCACGCCGTTCGCCCAGCACATGGCCGGATTCGAGATCGGCGGGCTGCTGAGGTGGTTCGACAACAACACCTACTACCGCCGTCCGATCTGCAACGGCCCGATCGAATGGCGGGGGCCGTCGTCGGTCGACGCGTTCCGTTTCGCGAAGGACGTGGCGACCCGGCCGGTCAAGGCCGTCATTCCCGGGCCCATCACGTTCGCCCGCATGTCGCTCGACGATCACTACGGGGCCCACGACGACTTCGTTCTCGCCATCGCGCGCGTGCTCGCTCAGGAGGCGTTCGAGCTCGAGGCCGCAGGCGCGTCGGTGATCCAGATCGACGAGCCGGCCCTCCTCGACGCGCCGGAGGATCTCGACCTTGCGGTGTCCGCGCTTTCGGTCGTGACCGGAGAGCTCGAGCGTGCCGAGACCGTCCTCGCCACCTACTTCGGCGATGCGAAGCGGCTGGGCCCCCAGGTGTTCGAGCTGCCGGTCGACGGCGTCGCGTTCGACTTCATCTCCGGGCCCCCTAACCGCGAGGTCGTCAAGGAGATCCCGCCCGAGAGGAAGCTCCAGGCCGGGATCGTCGACGCGCGCAACACCAAGCTTGAGGGCACGGACGCGCTGATCAGAGAGATCGAGGAGCTCTTGACGCTCGTCGGGCCCGAACGGCTGCGAGTCGCGCCCTCGTGCGGGCTCGAGTACCTCCCGCGCGAAAAGGCGCGGGCCAAGCTCGCCCGGTTGTCCGAAGCCGCGAAGAAAGTGGGTGCGTGATGTCACGAGTCGAGCTGAGCGGGCCGGGTCTGTGGACGACCTCGGTCGGGAGCCTCCCGAAGCCGGACTACATCACCAAGGCCAGGAGCCAATTCGCTCGCAAGGAGATCGATCGCGAAGAGCTGCGCGAGCTCGAGCGAAGGGCCACGCGTGAGTGGATCGAGTTCCAAGACTCGATCGGGACCGACCTCGTCGTCGACGGCGAGCAGTACCGCGGCGACATGGTGGCGTTCTTCGCCGAGGAGATGCCCGGGCTCGAGATCGGGGGCCTCGTTCGCTCGTACGGCAACCGGTACTACCGCAAGCCGATCGCGACAGGTCCCGTGGGGCGCGACCACGCGTTGACAGTCGACTGGTGGGAGTACGCGCAATCGCTGACGTCCGCTCCCGTCAAGGGCATGCTGACGGGGCCGTACACGATCTGCGACTGGTCGTTCAACGAGCACTACGCGACGCGCCGTGACTTCGTCCTCGACCTGGCGAAGGTGATTCGTGACGAGGCGCTCGACCTCGAGCGAGCCGGGGCCCGCTACATCCAGATCGACGAGCCGGCGGCCTCGACGCGTATGGACGAGCTCGATCTCGTGATCGAGGCGATGTCGATCGTGACCGAGCCGCTGAGCGCACACACCATCACGCACATCTGCTACGGGGACTTCCACAAGGCGTACCCGAAGATGCTCGACATCCCAGTCGACCAGATAGATCTCGAGTTCGCGAACTCCGACTACGCGTTGCTCGACGATTTCGCCGACGACCCGTTCACGAAGTACATCGGGCTCGGCGTCTCGGACGTGCATTCGCACGCGATCGAGTCGCCCGACGAGATGGCCGAGGGCATCCGCCGGGCGCTCAAGCTGATCCCGGCCGAGCGAATCTTCGTCGACCCGGATTGCGGTTTGAAAACGAGGACGGTCGACGAGGCCAAGACGAAGCTCACGAACATCAAGGCCGCGGTCGACCAGGTGAGAGCCGAGCTCTAGACGTTCTTCTTGGAGAGTTTCCTGCCACCCATGGCTTGGAACTCTCCCATTCACTTCAAGCATGCTCGTCGTGCCGCCCGGTTACCGTGGAGCGGTGGACGAGTGGGTGCTGGTCGTGGGGATCCTGGCGGTATGGGGGCTTGTTCTGTGGGTCGAGACCGCGTTCGATGTCTTTCTCCTCCGTAAGCTGTGGCGAGCTCTCCGTGAACGTCAGCCACCCGAGTGGCATGACCCCGCGCTGTGGAAGAGAGCAAGAGGTCGGCGCGGCGGTGGACCGTCGGGGTGCTCCTGTACTTCGGGGCGGTGTTATCGATTGCTGCGTTGCCTGAGCGGCCAGGCATGCTCGTCGGAGCCTCCTTATTGGCCGCGCCGGTCGTCTTTCTCGCGTGGTGGGGGTTGATGGGCAGGCGCAGAACGAGCCTTGCGGCAGGCCCGTCGCAAGCGAGTAATGTCCGCCTACTAGCCGGGGGAGCCGTTCGGGAACGAGCGGCTGAGAGGCCTACGGGCGACCCCTAACACCTGATCAGGTTCGCACCTGCGGAGGGAGGCGCCATGAGCATCGCCGAGCGCGTCGACGCGCTGCCCGACCCGGGCATCAAGCCCGTCCCGCCCGAGCACCGCGTCCTGTCCGGCTTCGATCTCGCCGTGCTGTGGGGCGACCTCGGCGTGGGGCTGCTCGTGCTCGTCACCGGCGCGTACCTCGTCCCCGCGCTCGGGTTCGCTCAGGCGCTCGTCGCGATCGTGCTGGGCTCGATCGTGGGCGTGGCCTTGCTTGCGCTAGGTGCCTCGGCGGGCGCGGACTATGGCGTCCCCACGATGGTGTTGTTTCGTCCGGTCCTGGGCGTGCGTGGGTCGTGGGTCCCATCCGCCCTCAACGCACTGCAGCTCGTGGGCTGGACGGCGGTCGAGCTGTGGGCCATCAGCTTCGTCGCGGACGAGGTCGCGCAGACGACGCTCGGCTTCTCCGCGCGCTGGCTCTGGCTCGGCGTCGCTGCAGTATTCGTGACGGCGCTCGCGTTGTGGGGGCCGGTAGGCGTCGCGCGCGTGTGGCTCAAGCGCTTCGGCGCGTGGGTGACGGCGAGCATCTGCGTAGCCGTGAGCGTCCTCGTGCTCACCTCCGACGGCATCGGCGCCGCGCTCGGTGCGGCAGGTACCGGGGGTTACCCGACCTTCGGTCCGGCGCTCGACCTCGTCATCGCGATGCCGGTGTCGTGGCTTCCGCTTGTCGCCGACTACACGCGTTTCGCGCGGGGGCCGCGCGGAGCATGGATGGGGACGTCGGCCGGCTATCTGCTCGCCAACGTCTGGCTCTATTCGTTGGGGGCGATGCTGGTGCTCGGCGCCGGCGCCACCCCGAGCCCCGACGGGATCGCGGCGGGCGTGCTGGCGCTGGCCGGCGGGTCGATCGCCGGCGCGCTGTTCTTAGTGGGTTTGCTGGCAGGCGAGACCGACGGCGCGTTCGCCGACGTGTACTCAGGCGCCGTCAGCCTCCAGAACGTATGGCCGCGCTTGTCGCAGCGCTCGCTGGTCGTCGCGGTCGCGGTCGCGGGCACCGTTCTCGCCGCGTGGCTCACGATGGATCGCTACATCGCGTTCCTCTTGCTCATCGGATCGGTGTTCGTCCCGCTGTTCGGCCTCCTCGCGGCCCGCAACCTGTCGAGCCGCCGGTCGATCGAGGTGCCCGAGCTCTATGGCAAGGGCGCCTATTGGTACGACGGAGGGGTGCGGCTGGCGGCGTTCGCGCCGTGGATCGCGGGCGTGCTCGTCTTCCACTGGGTCGCCCCGACCGGTCCGTCGTGGTGGATCGACCTCGTCACCGGGGTTGCAGGAACTCCGCTGTCGGAGAAGTGGGGGTGGCTGAGCGCATCGATCCCAGCGTTCTTGGTCTCGTTCACGCTGGCGCTCCTCGTCAGAGAGAGACCGTCCCGCTCCGAGCCGCGCTCCGCGGCGGTCTAGTATCCCGGAACCAATTACAGGGAGATGCTGATGAAGATCGAGGCAAAGTGCGAAACGTGCGGAAGAAAATTCCTGCTGTCGCAGATAGGCCCCGAGTCCGACGCGCCGGGACGCTGTCCGTTCTGTGGCGCCCGTTTCGGCCGTCACTACACGACCGTGCTGGTAGAGACCGCACAAGACGCAGAGGCATCCACCGTTCGATTCATCCATTCACTGAGCCGCTTGCTCTCGATGGAAACGGGTTTCGACATCGATATCGACGGTCTCTTGAAGGAATTGGGAGATCGAGTGCGGTCGGCCGACACGAACCAAGTCGCCAGCTGATCACCTCCCGATAGCTTGGCTCCGACCCCGATCGTCTTCGTCACCGACGACGATCGTCTTCGCGACGAGGTGACCGGTGCGTTTCCGTCGGACTTCGCGCTTCACCTAGTAAAGGACTCGCGCGAGGCGACCGACCTCATGAGATCGATCAGGCCCGCGCTCGTGATCGCGGAGATCCGCACGGGCAGCGCGGGCGCGGTCGGGCTCGCGCGCGACATGTCGCAGGACCCCAAGCTCGCGAATACTCCGATGCTGATGCTCCTGGAGCGGCCACAAGACGAGTGGCTTGCGCGCGTTGCGGGCGCGCGTCTTATCCGGACGCGACCTGTTGCGATCGAGCGGTTGGTGCAGGACGTGCGTTCGCTCACGTCCGCGAAAACAGCGAGCTAGAGCCCTCCATTTGCAAAGACGCAGGTCAGGCCCCTTGATTTCCGTCGAATCACATCCTTAGAATTACAAAACTGTAATTCGGGACGGCGTGTGGTGGTTGGGCGCTCCGCATGCATCCCACAGACGGGAAGGCCGGGGGAGATGCAGAGAATCACCACGAAACTGCTACAGCCTGTCGACTGGCAGACCAACGCGCGCTGCACCGAAGTAGACCCAGAGATCTTCTTTCCCGAGCGCGGCGGCTCGTCGAAGGAAGCGCGCAAAGTGTGCGACAAGTGCGACGTCAGGTTGCAGTGTCTCGAGTACGCGCTCAACAACAAAGAGCAATTCGGGATCTGGGGAGGAACTTCCGAACGCGAACGCCGCCGTCTTCGTAAAGAGCGCGCACGTCGTCGTTTGCGCGCTGTTTCATAGCTCTGCGCGTAGGACGCGTCGCGCTGTATCGGCGCATTTGTCGATTGAATTGAGTGTTCGAACGTTGATGCGTTAGCGCGCGTGTCTGCAAAATTACATAGATAAAGCTTGATCCGTGCGCATAAATATTGCCTAATACAACATTGGATGTGCATTTGTGCACATGTTTGACCGATGTAATGCAGTGGCAACAACAGAAGTAAGCAGGAAGTAACGACAGCAAGAGCGAACTTGTAGCACGCAGCATCGCAGGAGGGTTTGTGCAGCAACGGTGCACCGCACTCGCAACGCGTGTGCGCCGTGCAAGGGGAGGACGCAATCAATAGGCGATTGCGTCGAGATGCGATGGGAGGTGCGGCACTTGGCAGCGAAGAAGACGACGGGTCGCAGAAAGAGCACCGGTCGCAAGACGGCTGCGCGCAAGACGACGGGGCGTAAGTCCACGGCTCGTCGCGGCACCCGCAGGACCACGGCGCGCAAGACCACCGGTCGCAAGTCCACGGCTCGGAAGTCGACCGGACGCAAGAAGTCGACCGGACGCAAGAAGAGCACCGGTCGCAAGTCCACCGCCCGGAAGTCCACCGGACGCAAGACGACCGGACGCAAGAAGTCGACCGGGCGCAAGAAGTCGACCGGGCGCAAGAAGAGCACCGGTCGCAAGACGACGGGCCGCAAGTCCACTGCCCGGAAGTCGACGGGCCGCAAGAAGTCGACGGGCCGCAAGAAGTCGACCGGTCGCAAGAAGAGCACCGGTCGCAAGTCCACCGGCGGCCGCAGGAAGTCGACCGCTCGGAAGAGCAACGGTCGCAGGAAGTCGACCGGTCGCAGGAAGACGACCAGGCGTTAGCCCAGTAACGATTCGACCGAGCGGCCCGGCTCGATGAGGAGCCGGGCCGCTCGCGCGTCCGGGCTTGGGAGGTAGCGCTCGGGCACGAGCCCCACGAGCTCGGTCGCCAGGACATCCACCCCGGCCTCCTTCGCCCCGTTCGCGACGGCGGCGAACGTCTCCTCTATCCCGGTCCGGTCCGGATCGACGAGGTTCATCGACACCTGGGCCAGTCCTTCCTCGAGCTCGATGCCTATTGCCCTGACGCCCGGCAGTCCGCCATCGCGCTCTCGAACCGTCCGCGCCAGCGCGCGAGCGCGATCTTGCGAAGCGCTGACGTAGACGTTGAACGCGATGAGCGCGCGCCGCGCGCCGACGCATACGACGCCAACGCGGGGGTCGATCGCGCGCGGCCCGAGGTCGGGCACGAAGCCCTCGGCGGCTCTGCTGATGAGCCGGTCGAGCCCACCTGCTCTGATCTCAGGCAATCGTTTCGGCGGGTCGGCCGCGAAGTCGTAGAAGTACACGGGGACACCGGCGGCTTCCACCATCGCGTCCCCGGCGGCGCGCGCCACGTCGACGGCAGCTTCGATGGGCTCGTCATGAGGAACGATCGGGCAGACGTCGAGCGCGCCGACGCGCGGATGAGCGCCCTCGTGGATACGGAGGTCGATGGCCGTCACCGCCGCGCGCGCCAGCGCAGCGGTTCCGTCGACCAATTCCCGAGGAGCGCCCGTGGCCGTCAAGACGGTGCGGTTGTGCACGGGGTCGACGTGGACGTCGAGGACCCGTGCCCCCGCCGAACAGAGGGCGTCGGACAGTTCGGTGACAATTGCCGCGTCGCGCCCTTCTGACACATTCGGAATGGTGAGGAGAGGCATCGAGGCGTTACCGTAGAGGACGTGAGTGACTTTGGGTACACCGTCGAAGTACCGGAGGGATACGACGAGGCGGTCATCCGCGCGCGTCTCGCTCTCAAGGGCGAGGGCTTCTCGATCATCACCGAGATGCACGTCGGCGGGATCCTCGGGCCCCAAGCGGGAGACGAGCGGCAGTACCTCATCATGGGCGCGTGGACGCTCCCGGTCGCGAAGCGGGAGGTCGACGACGGGCTCGAGGTAGCGGTCCACATGCCGTGCAACGTCGTCATCCAGGAGAGCGGCTCCGCGGCGGTCGTCGCGGCGCTCGACCCGGCCGACCAAGTGGATTCATCGGACGACGAGGCCGCCCACCTGGCGGAGGACGCGCGTGCCGCACTGAGCCGGGCTCTCGAGAGGATCTCGGGCGTCGGCGTCTAGCCGGCGCCGACCATTTCCATGGCCAAGGCAGAGGGCGTCCAAGAGATAGTCGGGAAGTTCCTCGGTCGTCTCGACGAGGTCGTCGAGCGCTGTGCCGAGGCGATCGCGGGCACGATCCCGTCGTACGCGCGCTCGGGCGACCTCTTCATCGACGACGTTCGGGACGCGGTCCGGGAGAACGTGGCGACGCTGTCTCAGGTCCTCAACGAGAACCGCGACATCCATCGCGACGAGCTCGAGGCGATCGGCCGCGTCGGAGCCCGGAGAGCGGAGGCGGGCATACCGCTCGACGACGTGTTGCACGCGTACCGGACCGTGTCGCGCGTGTGCTGGGACATCCTGGCCGAGGAGTGCCGTGCGACCGGCGGGAGCGCGCTCGAGGCGACCATCGAGCTCGCCGAGACGGTGCTTCGCTACACCGACGAGATCTCCACGGGCGTGGCGGAGGCGTACGCGCGGGCCCAGCGCGCCATCGTCCG
>DATBND010000185.1:0-3427 GCA_036554505.1 Actinomycetota bacterium
AGCTGTTGTTCGTCACGTCGACGTGGGTCGTGCCGGCGAAGACGAACGCGCAGACGACCGCCTCCGGGAAGAAGTAGCCGTCGTTGTTCCCGGCCTTGATCCCGGCGATCTTCACGTTCGGCGCGACGCCGACGATCCCGATCCCGTTCGACGCCGCGGCGATCGTGCCGGCGGTGTGCGTGCCGTGACCGTTGCGGTCGTCCCATGCGGCCGGGTTCTGGTCCGGCGCGCCCGACTCGCACGACACGCTGTTCGCGAAGTCGATGTTCGGCTGGAGGTCGGGGTGGTCCTTGTCGAGGCCCGTGTCGATGTCGCCCACGATGACCGACGGGCTCCCGCCCGTGATCGCGTGAGCCTCCGGCGTCTTTATCTGCCGCATGTCCCACTGCAGCGGCGAGAACGGATCGGAGTCGGACGCCGGCGCGTTGGGTAGATCGCCCTGCTGATCGTTATCGTCCGCCGCGCCGTCATCGATCTGCGAGCCGAACGCGGTCGTGGCGGACACGCCGTCGACCTTGTTGTCCCTCGACATGGCGCCGGCAAAGCTCGCCTTGTCCGAGCGCGCGACGGCCACACCGATCTCCGCGTAGTTGTAGACGAGCGTCCCGCCGGCCTTCTGAATGGACGCCCCCGCGTCGGCGGGCGACGACTGTGACTTGTAGAGCACGATGTAGGTCTGCGTGGTGGCCGCGTTCACCGGCCCGGTTGCGATCGCCGCCGTCGCCATGACCGTCACGATCAGCGTGGCGAGGCTCACTCCTTTGTGTCTCACCAGATGCCCCCCTTCCCCCGCGCGAAACGGGAATGCCCGATATGCCGCATTCGCGGCGATGCAATCATAGGGAGCAGTCAATTCCTGGGCCTTGGCTCCCAGGAGACCCGCCACCGGGCGTCAAGAGAGGGCGATACGCACTTTTTCGAACAGATCGCCTGAATTGCGTATAGAGCGCGGCGCCTGTCGTCCGTAGCGTGGCGTAATCGACCGGTTCGACGGTCAGGGACTGGGATGGGGGGATCCAGTATGCGCAATTCGCGGTGGATGGCAGTCGCCTTGGGGATCACGATCGTCATGTCGCTCGTGTCGGGCGCGGGGGCTCAACCGAAGAGCCGAGGGGCGGCCGACTCCGACGGCGACAAGATCTTCGACGACCTGGAGCGCCGGCTAGGGGCCTCCGACGCCCGCCATGATGTCGTCGTCCTCTTCTCCGGGGGGACCTCGGCCGCGAAGGCCGCGGACGCGCGTCGCGCGGTCGGCAGCTTCACGACCGGCTACGAATACGAGACGATGCCCGCGTTCGCGGGATCGCTCACGAGCGGCCAGATCCGAGCGCTCGCGGCGCGCGGCGACGTCGTCCAGGTCCAGGGCGACGACGAGGTCGAGTTCCAGATGGACGACGCCCGGGCAGCCACCGGCGTCGACAAGGCGCGCGCCGACTTCGGCCCGGACGGCAACAACGAGAACAGCCTGACCTGCCCCGGAGCCCGGCAGTACTGCGGTGACGACGTCGTCGCAGCCATCATCGACTCGGGTGTCGACAAGTGGCATGTCGACCTCGACGGGGGGAAGGTCCTCGGCGGCGCCGACTGTTCGGTTCCGCCATGCAACCCGAACGGCCTGTGGCACCTCGACACCAACGGGCACGGGACCCACGTGGCCTCGATATTCGCCGGCGAGGGGGACGGCAACGCGGCGATGCGGGGCGTGGCTCCGGGAGCCGCCGTCGTGTCGTTGAAGGTCGGTTCGTCGGGATCGACCGTGTCCGCCGTCGACGCGGCGCTCGAGTGGGTCCTCGCGAACAAGGACGTCTACGGCATCGACATCGCCAACATGAGCCTGTCCGGGAAGGTCAGCTCCGACGGGACGGACAGCACGTCGCGCCTCACGAACGCTCTCGCGGCGGCCGGCGTCACGCCGTTCGTGGCCGCGGGCAACGGCTCGGTCGACCCCTACGGGATCAGCTTCCCCGCGGCCGCCGAGCACTCGGTAGCCGTCGGCAACATGGCCGACCCCTCGGGCACTGGGCCCGAGGCCGGCTGGGTCCTGAGCCTTACGTCGCAACGTGGCCCGACGCTCGACGGGCGCATCAAGCCCGACATCGTCGCCCCGGGCGTCGACATATCGGCGGCCGCGGCCAACTCCACCAACGGCTACATCGCGAAGGGCGGGACTTCCATGGCGTCGCCGTTCACCGCAGGCGTCGCGGCCCTGATGCTCGACGCCAACCCGGCGCTCGCGCCGTCGGGCGTCGCGTGTCCCGTCGGCGACCTGACGATCGAGTGCGCCGACGGCGTCCTCGACTCGTCGATGAGCGTCCCGCTCCGAACCTTGCTGATGTCCTCTGCAGAGGACTGGGGGGGCCCGGGCAGGGACAACGAGTACGGCGCCGGACGACTCGACGCCTACGCGGCGATCGACGCCGCGTCGCCCCTCGTCGGGACGGGAGGGCCGCGCGGCCCCTCGCACGCG
The DNA here is from genome assembly GCA_036554505.1 of Actinomycetota bacterium. Lineage (GTDB taxonomy): Bacteria > Actinomycetota > CADDZG01 > CADDZG01 > WHSQ01 > DATBND01. Next base: position 2,468 of record DATBND010000185.1, read on the forward strand.
CACTTCTCGGGGACGCTTGCCGGGACCGGCAGCTCGGTGAGCCACCCGGTTTCGACGCTCGCGACCGACTACGCGATCACGGCGGCCGTCATCATGAAGGATCGCCTCGCCGGCGAGCTCTTCCCCGACTTCGACGTGACGATCCACGATGCCGCCGGACAGCAGATCGCAGCGTCGGGATTTATCGAGCAGAACCACAGGCAAGAGGTCGCGAGCGTCAAGCCGGCGACCACCGGGACCTACTCGATCCGGGTGACGTCACGCAGCGGCGGGGGCGCGTACTGGCTGGACGTGTCCTACCCGGGAACCGCGGCGCCCGGTCCGCCGCCCTCGAGCGACGCGACTGCCCCGAGCATCCCCGGCAGCGTCCGAGCGGTCAGTGGGAAGGGGAAGATCACCTTGACCTGGACCGCGTCGACCGACACGGGCGGCAGCGGTCTCGCCGGATACAAGATCTACAAGGCGGCGGCGAGCACCGGGCCCTTCACGGTCGCGGCCACGACGACGAGCCTCACTTACAACGACATTGCCGTCACCAAGGGCAAGTCGTACTGGTACTACGTGGTCGCCTACGACAACGCCGGAAACCACAGCGCCAAGTCGGTCACGGTCACGGGCAAGCCCACCTAGACCCGACCGGCTACGAAGATCGAGCGCCCCGGTTGCTTACGCGCGGCCGGGGCGCTTCCCTTTGTCCTGGTCAGAGGGCGGTCACCCTCAAGGTATGTCCTTGGGCGGGCTCAGGGCGCGCTTCGGGACAAACCTACGCAGCGACGAGGGGTGCGAGCCCCGTTCGTCGCTCTCGCTTGGTCAGGAGCCCGGCCTACCTCAAGCACCCGACGGGCCCGGCTGGGGAGATCTAATTCCATCCGTCGATCCGTTACTCCAGGAGTAACAAATCGCCGGATATCCCACCCCGCGCGGCCGCTGGAACGTCCATCCCTGAATTCCGACTCCTAT
>DATBND010000240.1:0-4129 GCA_036554505.1 Actinomycetota bacterium
GCGTCGAGCGCTGCTCGTGCAGTGATCAGACCGCCGCTTCGCTCACCTCCCTCGACGAACAGAACCGCTGCAGCCAAGCCGGCGACGATTCTGTTGCGTTCCGGGAAATGGAAGGCGGCGGGTTCGGTGCCCTCCGGATACTCCGTCAAGAGTGTGCCGGCACTTTCGATCCGCGCCCTCAATTGTCGGTTCCTGGCGGGATAGATGACGTCCAGGCCACAGCCGAGGACCGCGACGGTATATCCGCCCGCATCGATAGCAGCGGCGTGGGCCGCGGCGTCGATCCCCATCGCCATCCCAGACACGATCGCGAATCCGGCCTCGACGAGTCCCCTCGTCAACGTTTCGGCAGCTTCGATGCCTGCGGCGGTCGGGCGACGCGCGCCGACGACGGCGACCGTGCGACGGCCGGCTTCGAGAGGTCGTCCTCGGACGAACAACTGCTTCGGTGGCCGGGCCGGGCCCAGCTCGTCCAGTTGGGGCGGCCATTCTTCGTCCGCGGGAGTGATCACTCGGTCGGTCATGCGGCGGCTCCTTCGATGTCGTCGTCCATCCGGAACATGAGGGCTTGAGCCAGGTGCTCGTCGGTGACGGCGTCGGCCGCAGCCAGGTCCGCGACCGTCCGCGCGACGCGCAGCACGCGCACCATCCCGCGGCCGGTCAGCGACAGCCGCTCGATCGCGTCGCCCAGGGACTCGCGCGCGTTCGACGACAGCCGTACCCCGAGGTCCAGCATCGAACGGCTCGCAGTGGCATTCGTCACGCCCGGCCCGTAGCGCTCCTCTTGCAGCTCGCGCGCGGCGCGCACGCGAGCACGCACGGTCTGGGAGTCCTCTCCTTCGGGCTGTCCGAGCAGCTCGCGGCGCGTCAAGCGCGTCATAGCGATGCGTAGGTCGAAGCGGTCGAGGAGCGGGCCCGACAGACGGGCGTTATACGACTCGATGCGCCGGTCGGAGCAGCGACACCCACGGAGACGGTCACCGCGATAACCGCACGGACAGGGGTTCATCGCCGCGACGAGCGATAGACGGCACGGATAGGTGATCGCTCCACCGCTCCGGGCGATACGGATGAGACCTTCCTCGAGGGGGCCGCGCAGCGCGTCGAGGACTTCGGGCCGGAACAGCGCTACTTCGTCGAGGAACAACACACCGAGATGAGCGAGACTGGCCTCGCCGGGACGCGCAAGCCCGGTGCCGCCCCCCACCATCCCCGCGAGCGACACGTTGTGGTGAGGAGTCCGAAACGGCCGCTCGACGATGAGCGACGCGCCCGGGGGGACGAGGCCCGCGACCGAGTGCACGCGCGTCACGTCCAGCGACTCTTCCGCGCTCATCGGCGGCAGGATGCCGGGTAGGCGCCGAGCGAGCATGGTCTTCCCCGACCCCGGCGGGCCCGCGAGCAACAGGTTGTGCCCACCCGCCGCCGCGATCTCGAGCGCCTGCTTGGCCATGCCCTGTCCTCGGACCTCGGAGATGTCCTCCAACCCCGACGGCGACGCGATGGCAACGACCTGGACATCGGGAGGGGTCCAGCGGCCGCGCACCCACTGGATGCACTCGTCCAACGTCTGAACCGGGACGACCTCGACGCCCTCGACGGTCGCGGCCTCGGCAGCGTTGACGGCGGGACAGACCAGTCCCTTCAGATCGGCCTGCCGGCATGCGATCGCGGCAGCCAGGGTGCCGGGGACCTGCCGCACCGACCCGTCCAGGGCGAGCTCCCCCACGACTATCCAGTCCTTCAAGGGGGGCTGAGGGATGCGCTCCTTGCTCGCGAGGATCCCCAACGCGAGCGCCAGGTCGAAATGGGTGCCCTCTTTACGGAGCGCCCCCGGGGCGAGGTTGGCCACGATGCGCTGCTTCGGCCACTCGTAGCCCGATGCGAGGAGAGCCGAACGCGTCCTCTGCTCGGCCTCCGTCACCGACTTCGTCGGGAGCCCGACGATTCGAAACGTGGGCACGCCCGTCTGCGTGTCCACCTCGACATCCACTAGTCGCGCCTCGGTACCTACGAGCGCAACCGATCTGGTTCTCGCTAACACGATTCACACCGCCGATCCCGGCAGCCGGAGGCGCGGCCTCGTACGAGAAGCTACCGAGGGGGTGAGACAGATTCTCGATCCGGAGGGCGTGATCGCCGACGCGAGGGCGTGGCTCAGCCCCGCACGAGATGGCTCAGCGCTACGGGATCACGTCGTCGACCCTGGCACGCCGCCAGTCGGAACCGATACCGGGTCGGACGTGAACGTCGGGTGATGCGTCGGCCTCGACAGCACGAGCCGCCGGCGCACCTTGCGCGTCAGCGCGGGGCTGCGATCGCCTTGCGCGGGTTCGCAGGACCCTTCTAGGTGGCTGCCGGCGTGAACCGGTAGCAATCGCTCGTGTCCACTCCGCCAAGCGCGTCCCGTGGGTTTTTCTTGACACAGAGAACGCCCAGGAACGTCGAATGGAAAGGTCGAATGGTGGTCGCTTTACCTTTCTTGGAAAAGAGAGAGGCGGTTCGCTCAAAGATCTCGGTGAAGAGGTACATGTCCACCACCTTTCCCCGACAATCCAACACCTCCTTTTCGACCTTCGCTGTCTTGGCAAGCGTGTTGTCCAGGAAGACAGTCCCCATCTCGACGGGGTCACTCGGCTGGAGCGCAGAATTCGTGTGTGGCCGGCACCCGCGCAGGTCGACGCCGGGCCCTGCGGGACCCGCGTTGAACGGGATGCTCCTGTCGTAGGGTGACATTGCACAGCTCACCCTCCCGTTGTCGAAGTCCTTTGTACAGGTTGCAACTTGAATTCCTAGCTCTACCGTTTTGACGCCGCTATTCCCTCCTTTTTTGAGGGGAAGGGTCCTGTTCTCCACTATCTCGATAAAGGTCTCGACGTCTCTCACCAGCGAGATGTCGTTGCTATCGGGCGCACCGTCGTCGTTTCGGTCCGAGCCACACGCAAAGACCTCTTTCTCCATGGCGAGCGTCTTGACCACGTTTCCCTGCACGACGTGATTCAGCTCCAGAGGCTGATCCGGCTGAAGAGCGTCATCCGCTAGAGAGCAGACCGTTGCCCCAGATGCCTCCCAGGTCTTGCTGGCGGTGGCCTGCTGTACGTGCCCGCCGTCGTCGGTGAACTCGGCCACGATGGTGTCCGTGCCGACGCCACCATCGTCGTGGTAGGTGAACGTGCACTTCCCGCTGGCGTCGGTCACGCAGGAGCCGGTCTTGCCGGCGTTCGGCCCGCTCGAGATCGAGAAGCTGACCGTTATGCCCGCCAGCGTGGGGTTGTCGATCGTCGCCGTCAACGTGTGATCGGTGCCAGCCGGATTGGTCGACGTCGACGGGCTGAGCGTGAGCTTGGACGAGATGGACGTGCCGCTACCCGAGAAGAGGATGTAGGGCTCGCCGCACACCTCCTTGCCCGTCTCGACGTCGTTCGCGCACGTGTTCTTGGTCGGTGCGTCAGCCGATATCGCAAATGGCACCCAATCGTTGGCCCAAGTGGGGTAAGCCGAGTGACTCGAGCAGCTCCAGTTGGACAGATCGGCATTCGTGGTGTGAGTAATCAGCGGATGGGAGCCGACGATGCCGATGTTGCCGGCGCATGTCGGGCTGGTAACGGACCAACCCGTGCCGCTCTGGCTCAACTCATTCAGGATCAACACGGTTCTCGAAGTGTTGTCGCAGCTCGTCGTGACGTATGCCCCCGTTGCGCCCGGCACAGCGCCGGCGAACGTGATGCCGTCGAGGATGATGTGGTTGCGGTGGTGCGTCGAGTCGGCACTCGAGTGGACCACCGGATCGGACCCGACAACGATGCGGTTGCCGCCGCTGTGCATCACCGCATCCGTCCAGGTCGTTAGGTTCGCCATGACCGACGGGGCGATGTTGTTGCAGAACGGGTCGCCGATGATCAGGACGTCGTACGCGCGGAACTGCGCCTCGGTCATGCCACCCCAGGTGGCGCCGTTGACGACGGTCACGGCGAAACCTGCCGCTTCGGCCTGGATCTGCTCGTCGCTCTTTGATGGTTGATCCGACGACGCAACCACCGTGTCGCCGTTGATGAGCGCCTTCGGTGGCTGCCCCGTCGCGGAGTGCGACGTGATCAAGCTGCTCATTACTATCAGTACCGCGGCCAAG
>DATBND010000253.1:0-3001 GCA_036554505.1 Actinomycetota bacterium
GTCGTCGGGTGGACACTCTCATAGGAGCGTTATAGCACCCTCCGCGCCCTGGGGCCCGGGTCCGGTCACGTGACCGCCCGGTAGACGAGCCCGGCCACCGCGCTACCGCCGACGACCCAGAGCACGTTCCAGCGGAATCGCCACAGCCCTGCGAAGGCAAGCGCGGCGAGGACCAGGGCGAAGACGTCGACCGACGCGAGGTCGGGCGAAGGGAACGTCATCCCGAGAAAGCCTCCGCGGGAGACATCCGAGAACAGCGTAGCGATCGCAAACGTGACCGCGAGGTTGAGGATGACGCCGACGACCGCGGCCGTGACTCCGCCCAGCGCCGCGCCGAGCGCGCGATTGCCGCGCAGCCTCTCGATATAGGGAGCGCCGAGGAAGATCCATAGAAAGCACGGTGCGAACGTCGCCCACACCGTGACGGCCGCGCCGATGATGCCGGCGATGACGGGATCGAGGCCTCCGGGGAAGCGGTAGGCGCCGAGGAACCCGACGAACTCGGTCACCATGATCAAGGGTCCCGGCGTCGACTCGGCCAGTCCGAGCCCTGTGACCATCTGACCCGGATCGAGCCAGCCGAAATGCTGCACGGCGGCTTGGTTGATGTACGAGAGCACCGAGTACGCGCCACCGAAGGTCACCATCGCGGCCTGGCTGAAGAACACCGCCTCCTTGCTGAGCGTGTCGTCGGTCCCTCGGACGAGCATCACGATCGCCAGCGGACCCCACCACAGCGCGAGCCCCAGCGCCAGTACCCCCAAGGTGCGCAGGGGCGAGCGTCGGTCTTGCGCGTCGTGGTGATCCGCGATCAGCGCGTCCGGCTGATCGTCTCCGCGCTGAGGCTCCGACCCGAACAGGTCGGGGCGCGCCCGCCCGACGACGAAACCGATCACCGCGGCGACCGCGATGATGATCGGAAAAGGGACCTTCACGACGAAGATCGCGACGAACGCTCCGGCCGCGATCGCTACGGCGACCGGGCTCTTCAAGGCCTTCGATCCCACCCTTATTACGGCCGCCAGCACGATTGCGATAACGGCCGCGCGCAGCCCGTAGAAGATCGCCTCCACCCACGAGATGTCACCGTGCACGGCATACGTCCACGACAGCCCGAGGATGAGGAAGAACGCCGGCAGCACGAAGAAGACGCCTGCCACGATGCCGCCCCAGGTCCCGTTGAGCAGCCGTCCGATGTAGATCGCGAGCTGCTGCGCCTCCGGGCCGGGCAGCAACATGCAGTAGTTCAGCGCGTGAAGGAAGCGGTTGTCGCTGATCCACCGCTTCTTCTCGACGAGTTCGTCGTGCATGATCGCGATCTGTCCGGCGGGCCCCCCGAAGTTGATGAAGCCGAGCCGCACCCAATACCGCAGCGCCTCGCCAAACGGCACGAGATGCCGCCCCGATGCGGTCGCGTTGGTCCCGGAGGTCGCCACGGAATCAGTAAATCAGCGTGAGGGTGACCGGCTCGCGAACCCCCCGCCGCACCGGCGGGACGCACACCGAACCTCGCGTGACGGACGGACCGCGACTCAGGCTTCTCCACGACTCTCGTCTAGAGCAAGCGTCCGCCTATCGCCGCGGCGGTTTGCTCGCCTGTGGGAGAGGGTGAATCTAGTCGGCGGTGTGAGAGGCCGCCCAGAGCGCGCCGGTGAGGAGAGACCGCACCTCGAGCACGCTCGTATGGTCGTCGCTGGTCAAGTGCTCGGTGGTCGTGCCGTCCTCGTCTTCCCAGACGGCGACGGCGACCCAGCTCTTGAGCTTTCGGCTGTCGGTGGATTGCAGAGCGGTCTCGACCTTGTCTCGCATCCGCCGTCGCATGGTCTGCTCGCGGACGTCGAGCGCCGCGACGATGTCCGGGTCGTTCAACACGGTCTTGAGAGTTGGATCGTTCCGGACGTCGCCCCGCAGTCTCTGCACCACTCTGCCTCCTCGCCGCCCGCCAGCGAGGCTCAATGGTCCGTTGTCCTCTCGTGGCGTTCAATGACCGAATCGAGTGGTTTTGCCCTAGTCATTTCGGAGGGGCTCCACTCGAACGTTGCACATGGATGTGAAGTCGATCGAGCGCACAGTTGCGAGGCTCACCGGGACCCATTCATAGTGGCGCGGGCGGCGCAGGAGGGAGGCTTCGTGAACGAACCGAGGAGCGCGGATGCACTGGTCGAGCGACTCTTCAACGCAACGCTCGGCGCGCTCGAGCTCTACAGCATCCATGTGGGGTTGCGCCTCGGCCTGTACGAGGCACTGGCCGGTTCGGACCCGATGACCAGCGACGAGCTTGCGACGACGGCGAGCATCGCGCCACGGTACGCGCGCGAATGGTGTGAGCAGCAAGCCGTGGCCGGCTTCCTCGACGTCGAGGGAGAGACGGAGGAGACCCGCCGGTTTCGCCTCGATGCCGAATACGCACCTGTCTTCACGAATCCCGACGATCCCTCGCACGTGGTGCCGTTCGCACCGATGATCGCCGGCATCGGGCAGACGCTGCCGCGCGTCGTCGACGCGTACCGAACGGGAACAGGCGTCGACTACGTGCATTACGGAGCCGACTTCCGCGATGGGCAAGGAGGCATCAACCGGCCTGCGTTTACCACCGAGATGGGCGGATGGCTTCGTTCGTCCACCGAGATCGCACGCCGTCTCGAGGGCGATCCGCCGGCGCGCGTCGCCGACGTGGGTTGCGGCCAGGGCTTCTCGACGCTGGCGATCGCCCGGGCCTTTCCCAGGGCGCAGGTCGAGGGTCTCGACATCGACGAGCCCTCCATAGGCGATGCGACGCGCATGGCGGCCGAGACGGGCCTGAACGAACGAGTCTCTTTTGCCGTTCGCGACGTGACCGCCAACGAGGACGCGGGGTCCTACGACCTCGTCACGATCTTCGAGGCAGTGCACGACATGTCGCGTCCGGTCGAGGTCCTGGCCTCGCTGCGCGGGATGCTTGCGCCCCAGGGTTCGCTGTTGATCGCGGACGAGCGCGTCGCAGACGAGTTCACGGCCCCCG
>DATBND010000343.1:0-1610 GCA_036554505.1 Actinomycetota bacterium
CGGTCATCCCTATCACGGTGATCGCGGACCGGTACGTCCAGCTCTATCCGCCGTACAAGGGCGGCCCCGCGATAGAGCCCGGGACCAACATCCCCGTCACCGACACGTCCATCCCCGCGGAGCTCGACGACGTGCTCGAGCAGCTGCAAGGTCTGCTCGCCGCGCTGGAGCCGAAGGCCGGAGACACGCGTGGCCCCCTCGCGCGCTTGATCGTCCGGCTCGACCGCGTGATGAGGGGCCGCTCCGAGGCCCTCGCCGGCGGCCTGGACAAGACCGCCTCGGTGCTCGAGAACCTCGCCGCGTCCGGCACCGACATCACCGGCCTGATCCAGAACCTCAACACCGTGTTCATAACGCTCGCCAATCGTTCGAGCGAGCTCGGCCTCGTCAACGAGCGCTTCGCGCTGGTGGCCGAGGCGCTCGAGCGCGACCAGGAGAACCTCGAGGGGACGGTCGAGAACGTGGCCTTCCTGTCGGACCAGGCCGCCGGCCTCGTCAACGAGAGCGGGCGCAACCTCGGCCGGTCGTTCGCCCGGCTGTCGCGCGTGCTGGATTTCGTCCTCGAACGGCAGGACCAGCTGACCGAGGGCATCAAGTGGATGAACGTGATCACCCAGGCCGCTGGTCACGTCGACGCGTCGGGCCGCGGGTTGAACGCGTACACCGGCCGTCAGGCCCCGCCGGGGACGCCGCGGGCGGCCTACAACTACCGGATCGACCAGCGCGACACGATCGGGTGCCAGCGGATCGACGCGGTGGCGCAGACGGTGCTGATCGTCACTCCGTCGGCGACGGTCGACGACCTGGTTCTCACGGTGCTCAGCTCGATACCCGATCCCTACGACGACGAGATCGAATTCCTCGCAAAGATCCTCATCGAGGCGTGCGTGGACTTCGACGCGGCTCGGGTCGCGGCCAAGGGCGTCGACCCCGAGAGTCGCGCTCTGGTCGCGCGCTTGGTGCACGACGTCGGGGCAAAGCGGCTGAAGGTCCTCCTCTCGGAGTGGTTCCTCGCCGGTGTGCGAGAGGAGCAGTCATGACGCGCATCAGGCTGACCGCCCTCGCCGTGGCTGCCGTCTCGGTCTTTGCCGGATGCTCGACGAGCGAGTCGGATGCCCGCACGGTCGTCGCCTACTTCCAGGACGTCGGTGACCTCGTCGAGCGGGCGTCGGTTCAGTACAACGACATAGAGATCGGCCGGGTCACCGACATCGAGCTCGCGCTCGCCGAGGACGACATGGTCGCGCGCGTCACGATGCGGCTGTCGGACAAGGTGCGAATGCCGTCCGACGATCTCGGCGCGACCGTGCGTCAGACGTCGTTGTTGGGCGAGCAGTTCATCGAGCTCGACCCCGCCGTATCCGGCCCCCCATACGTCGAGCCGGGCGATCGCGTGACGATTCCCGTGGCGCGGACGGATCGACTGGTGGACGTCGAGACGTTCCTCGGAGACCTCGCCGGCTTCATCGGCGGCGGAGGATTGGAGGATCTCAACAGGTTCACGCACGCGCAGGCCCTGATACTCGAGGACCGGGGCGAGCGCTTCGGCCAGACCCTGGAGGAGCTCGAGCGCTTCACCGCGGTCCTCGCCGATCGGAAGCTGGACATCA
>DATBND010000366.1:0-10033 GCA_036554505.1 Actinomycetota bacterium
GCGCCTCGACCCGCTCGATGAGAGCCTTCGCGACGGCTCGATCCGCCGCCCGCGATCCCTTTCCCTGTGCCGTCGTTCCCGGCACGACCATCACTGCCAACAGACAGGATGCCGCGATGATCCCTCTACTTCGCGATCCACACATGTCCCCCCCTAGGAGTAGCCCCACACGATCCTCGATCTCCACTGACCGGTCGGTCAGTGCTCACAACCAGACTCTTTGCCGCTGCCACCTTGCTGACGGCATACGTCGAAGTTCCCGCCGCCGCCGACGAGGAGGTCGTCTCCCGCCCCCCCGATGAGGCGGTCGTCGTCCTCCTCTCCGTACATGCGGTCGCTTCCCGCATCTCCCCGCAAGGAGTCGTCATCGGGCCCGGCTTTCATCACGTCGATTCCGGATCCACCGTGGACCTCGTCGTGACCTCTGCCGGCCTCGAGCCGATCCTTGCCTTCCGCGCCGTAGAGGAAGTTGTCGTGCCCGTCGCCGATGATCAGGTCCGCGAGGCTCGACCCGATGACCCCCTCCAGCGCGCGGACCGAATCTCTCCCTTCTCCCTTGGCTACGCGGCGGCGAAGGTTGACGTGCAGCGATTGCTTTGCGCCCGAGAAGTCGACGAAGTCGAACATTGGCCCGCCGTTCAGCGAGTCGCGACCTTGCTGACCTTCGAGATGGTCGGAACCCTCTCCGCCGTTCAAGCGATCACGCCCGGGGCCACCGCACACCTTGTCGTTGCCCCCAAGACCGTCTATCCGGTCGGCGCCGACCTTGCCGACGATGACGTCGTCGCCCGAAGTGCCGACGAGCTCGTCGTCGGCCGAGGTCCCGACGATCGTCGCAGGGGCTCCGTCACACCGCGGAGTGTCGCCCGCGCCGCTGGCCCCGGCGATCGACGATGCGGACATCGCGGCCGTGACCGCGATGGCCAGCATCGAATTCAGCGTCCCAGTAGTCGTCATCACGTGGCGTCGCTTCCTCGAGCGGGGTTTCCCGGCTTAGGGACTGTTGCCACGTGACACGGTGTCGCGTTCGTGGACCCACTTGCCCGTCCTGGCGTCGAGGATCTCGTGATCGTCGAACGCCGGGTAGGGATCCTCACCGTTGCCGCCCCACCAGTAGTCCTGGTAGTCGCCGTCCTTGACCGTTCCCTTGTCGGTACCGGGGCCGCCGTAAATGGTGTCGACGTCTTGTCCTTCCTTGTCCTCGACCCGGTCGTGGCCGTTGCCACCCCACATCGAGTCGCTCCCCGCGCCGCCGAACTGTTGGTCGGCGCCGTTCTCGCCGTGGCCGTTGTCGCCGCCGTTGCCCAGGTGGAGTGAGTCCGCCGATCCCCCTGCGAAGACGGTGTCGGACGCTCCGTACACGTAGAAGACGTCCGGCCCGCTCGTTCCCTCGCACGCGTCGCTGTCGCTCGAGCCGTAGTGGATGGTCACGTCGTCGATCACCTCGGCCTTGCAGGAGCGATCGCCGTCGGTTCTGATCAAAGCGCCCAACGTGTCGACGAGACCGTCGACGGTATTGGTCACGCCGAAGAGAGTCCGCTGCGCCGACACCACCAGGCCGTCAACCGTGAGGATGGTCGTGGACACGGTGTTCAACGCACCCTGGGCGGCAGGGGGCGCGGCCTGGTAGACGTCGTGGACGGCCGAGCCGGAGAGATCGAGCAACTGGTTGAGGGCCGTATCGAACGAGCCCGTGTCGCCCGAGGTCGCCTGGATGTCGGTGACCGAGTCGAGCGTCCCGAACAGCGTGTCGAGCAACGCTTGCACCTGCGGCGGGAGCTGCGTCGGGCTGCGGGCCCCCACGTTCGGCCCATACTGGAGCCCCTGCACGACCTCGATCGCGCCCTCGAGCTTGGGGGCGAAGCCCGCCGCCATGGCCTTGACCTCGGTCAGCGCGCCCGACACGTCTTGCAGCGCGCCGATCGCGTCGTCGAGCGCGCTCTTGTATGCGACCCGAGCGGGCTCCGAGAGGTTCAAGGACCCCACGGGGAGAGAGTCGAGGGTCGTCGCCACCCCGGTGAGGCCGTCGTGTGCGGCGGCCGACGACGGTGCGATTCCAGCCAGCGCGCTCTGTGCGCCGGCGAGCTCCGCGAGCGCGGGGGCGAGACGATCGGATCTGACGTTGATGTCGGGCAGGGCCCCGAGCTCGGTCGTGGCCGACGCGAGATGGTCGTGGGCCTCGGTGGCCGACGACGCGATTGCCGCCACGGCATCGTCGGCCGCCGTCAACCCCGTGCGCGCGGCCGCAACGGTCTCGGGTGACCCCGATACTCCGTCGAGAGCGCGCGCGGCGTCGGCTATGTGAGCGCGTGCGTCGGTCGCGGTCGCGGTGATCGTCGAGACCGCGTCGTCCGTGCGCGCGATGTCTGCGACCGCGGCCGCGATGCGCCGAGGCGCGATGAAGGTGGCGTCGGACAGGTTGGCGGTGGCCGACGCGAGCTCGTCGTCGGCGTCGGCGTTCGCCATGGTGATCGCGCCCAGCAGCGCGCCGGCGCGGGTGACCGCGTTGCGTGCCTCGAGCGCTGCGGTGGACGCCTGGTCAGACGCTTCGGCCCCCGCGGTTATCGCGACGAGGTCGTCCAACGCCTTCTGCGCCTTGTCGGCGCTCGTCGAGGCGCGCCTCAACTGTGCGTTCACGCCGCTGAGGGCGTTCGTCACGCTCAACGACGGCGCCTCGACCCGCTCGATGAGAGCCTTCGCGACGGCTCGATCCGCCGCCCGCGATCCCTTTCCCTGTGCCGTCGTTCCCGGCACGACCATCACTGCCAACAGACAGGATGCCGCGACGATCCGCTTAGCTCGTGTTTCCCGCATATGGTCCGCCTCCCCCCAAAGCAACCCAGACGGGACGCCCCTAAGCGCCGCGCCGCATGAGTCTTGAGAATCATGTTCGAACGCGCGCGCGATCGTGTCTATGGCCCGTTCGGGTAGTTCCACATACGGGCAATCGAACGATCGTCGCGGGAAAGCGGTCGGCTCCCGTCCAGACTATGGCCGCGGATAGGCTGACGGTCTCTAGTCATTATTCGTGTCGAGGAGGCTGGCAATGGCGCAGGCCGAGGTCCTACCCGAGGTAACGAAGTTCGTCGAAGGCGCACCGAAGATGACGATTGCCGGCCGCGCGGTCGACGCGACGTCGGGTGAGACGTTCGAGGTGATCGACCCCTCGACCGGCGCCGTGCTAACGGAGGTGCCGCGCGGCGGGATCCCCGACGTCGACGCGGCGGTCGCGGCGGCGCGCGAGGCGTTCGAAGACCGCCGCTGGGCCGGTATGAGGCCGGGCAAGCGCTCCGAGATCCTCTTCAAGATCGGCGAGCTGATAAAGCGCAACATCAACGAGCTCGCGCAGCTCGAGGCGCTCGACGCGGGCAAGCCGCTGTCGTTCGCGTCGGGAGAGATGTGGGCGGCGGGCGAGGTCTTTCGCTACTACTCCGGATGGCCCACGAAAGTGTTCGGCGAGACGAACCCGACGACCGACGACATGCTCGTGTACTCGCTGCGCGAGCCGGTCGGCGTGTGTGGCGGGATCATCCCGTGGAACTACCCGATGGTCATGGCGACGTGGAAGCTCGCTCCTGCGCTGGCGTTCGGCAACACCTGCGTGCTCAAGCCGGCCGAGCAGACTCCTCTGACCGCGCTGCGACTGGCGCAACTGTGCCTCGAGGCCGGCGTTCCCGAGGGCGTCGTCAACGTCGTGACCGGGTTCGGCGAGGAGGCGGGCCAGGCGCTGGCTCAGCACTACGACGTCGACAAGATCGCGTTCACCGGGTCGACCGAGGTAGGACGAAAGATCCTGCACGCGTCGGAGGGCAACCTAAAGCGCGTCAGTCTCGAGCTCGGTGGGAAGTCTCCGAACATCGTGTTCGGTGACGCGAACCTGAAGCGGGCTTCGAAGGGATCGATGCTCGGGGTCTTCGTCAACTCGGGTCAGGTGTGCACGGCCGGGACGCGCATCCTGGTCGAGAAGTCCGTGCACGACGAGTTCGTGTCCTCGCTCGTGGACGCGACGGCGTCGATGAAGCTCGGCCATCCGCTGGAGGAAGGGACGGGGATGGGGCCGGTCGTTTCGGAGGAGCAGCTTGAGCGTGTGACCGGGTACATCGACATCGGCAAGTCCGAGGGTGCCGAGGTCGTAACCGGGGGAGAGCGCGCGACCGACCTCGGCGACGGCTATTACGTGCAGCCCACGGTGTTCGCGGGGGTGCGCAACGACATGCGCATCGCCCAGGAGGAGATCTTCGGGCCGGTCGCGGCGGTGATCGAGGTCGCGGACGTCGACGAGGCCATCGCGATAGCCAACGACACGATCTACGGGCTTGCCGCGGCGGTGTGGACGACCGACATCTCGAAGGCGCATCGCGTCGCGCGCGGGATCAAGGCCGGGACGATCTGGGTGAACACCTACGGCGACATGGACCCGTCGGTGTCGTTCGGGGGGTACAAGCAGTCAGGCTTCGGCCGCGAGCTGGGCGTGCACTCGATGGAGACCTACACGCAGACGAAGTCGGTGTGGGTGTCCCTCAAGTAGCCACGTTCCCACTCATCGACTTCTGTGCTCGATCGGACGCTCAGCGTCCATACAGGACCAAAGTTCGAGCTGTGCTAGTCGGCCGGGCGGACGACGATCACCTCGTGCTGGGGTTCGAGCGCGACGAGCGCGTCGGGGATCGCTGCGGTCACGGCGGGGTCGACGAACACCTTGACCCCGTCCTTCTCCACGACTTGCTCGCCCTCGAGAGGGCCGTCGGCGAGCTCGACCTGGATGTCGAAGCCACCGCCGAGCCCGCGCGCCCCGCGCAGGCGGACCCCGCCGCCGCCGCCTACCTTGCCCAGCTCGAGGGATCGCCTCAGCACCTCGACCGCGTCGTCGGTTATCTCGATGCCCATGGGGCTGCAGTCTAAGAGGCCGCGCCCGGGAATAGTCCGGAAGGCGCAACTGCTGTCGCGGAGACGACCGATAAAGGAGAGTTGGATGGAAGAAAAAGTGCGGGAGTTCCTACGGACCCATCACGGCGCGATCCAGACGACGCTCCGCAAGGACGGCTCACCACACGTGGCGCGCATCGGGATCGGGTTGGTCGACGGCAAGCTGTGGAGCTCGGCGACCCAGACCCGGCTCCGGACCAAGCACCTGCGGCGGGACCCGCGCTCCAGCCTGGCGGTCCTGAACTACCAGGACACCTATAGCTGGCTCGGCCTCGACTGCGTGGTCACGATCCTCGACGGTCCCGACGCGGTCGACCAGAACCTCGCCCTGTATCGGGTGATCGCGGGGAAGGACCCCGACGACATGGACGAGTACCGCGCCGCCATGGTCGCCGACCAACGCCTGATCTACGAGTTCGAGATCACGAGCGCCTACGGGCTCTGATTCGCAGCCGGCCGCGCGGCGCGGCCGTAGCGCGCGACTTTTGGTCCTGACGGGACGCTATACGTCCTCCCGGGCGCAAAAAGTCGGTCGGGGAGGCCGGGCCGGGGCTTGGCCTTCTGGGCGACAAATACGCAATAGTGCGTAGCCGCCCCGGGACTCCGCTCCTAAAGGGCATTTTGACCCCCGCCGATACCGAACTCAGGGCCGCGTCGCGGCCCGGTTAGCCCAGCGTGGAGGCTTGGAGTGGCGGTCACGAAGACCCTGGAGGGGGTGGCTCCGCCCGATCTCGGCGGACGCGTCGAGTCGTATAGGCGGTTGGCCGACGTTTTCCACGAGGTCCTGTCGGAGCAGAGCCTCGACGCGCTCCTCGAGCGCATCGCCGACACCCTCGCCGAGATCGTCCCCTACGACACCCTTACGATCTACCAGGCCGACGACGCCCAGCAAGCGCTGATCCCCGTGCTCGCGCGCGATCCTCTCGCCGCGAAGATCCTCGAGAGCCGAGGCGAGTTCGGGCGCGGGATCACCGGGTGGGCCGTCGAGCATCGCGAGGCGGTTCTCGCCAACCAGGCTCACCTCGATCCTCGAATGGTCAACATCCCCGGTACCCCGCCCGACCCGGAGGCGTTGATCTCCGTGCCTCTTATCGCGAGCGGTTCGGTAAAGGGCGCGCTCAACCTCTATCGCGTCGGCAAGGGCGCAAACTTCACGGAGGAGGAGCTCGAGCTCGCCAAGCGGTTCGGAGACGCCGCCTCGATCGCGCTGGACAACGCGCAGACGCGCGCCGCGCTCGAGCACGAGGCTCAGACCGATTCGCTCACCGGCCTGTACAACCATCGGTTCTTCCAGGAGCGTCTGCGCTCGGAGCTGACGCGCGCGAGTCGCGCTCACGATTCCGTAACGCTGTTGATGTTCGACATCGATGATTTCAAGAAGCTCAACGACGTATACGGGCACGCGACCGGCGACCAGATCCTCGCCGCTCTCGCCGACATGCTGAAGACGTCCGTCCGCGCGTCGGACGTGGTCTGCCGGATCGGCGGCGAGGAGTTCGCCGTGATCCTTCCATCCAACACGGCAGGAGATGCAGCAGGTCTCGCGCGGAGGCTGACCGACAGGCTTGCGTCGACGCAGTTCGACCCCGCCGGCGAGATCACGGTCTCGATCGGGATCTCGCAGGGGCCCGAGCACGGGATGAACCCGCGCGAGCTCGTCGCATGCGCCGAAGCCGCGATGATGACCGCCAAGGCCCGCGGCAAGAACCGGGTCGTCCTCTACGACGATGCCAGTACCGAGCGCCCCGACAGTCTCTACTCCAGCCGACGCGACGTCCGGACGATCGCGCACATGAAGATGCTCCAGAGCCTGGCCGGAAAGCTCAATCGACTGAACGACGTCCGCCAGATCGGCGACGCGATCGCCAATGAGCTTCGAACCCTGATCGACTATCACAACTGCCGCGTGTACGTCGTCGAGGACGACACCCTGGAGCTCATCGCATTCCGGGGGCAGTCGGTCGCACGCCGCGACGAGATGCCGGAGGCGTTCTCGTTCAAGGTGGGCGAGGGCATCACAGGCCGCGCCGCGGCGAGCGCCCGGCCGGTGATCGTCGGCAACGTGCTCGAGTGCGATTTCGCGGTCCATTTCCCCGACACGGAAGGCGTGGAGAAGTCCGTCGCCGCGGTTCCGCTTTGCTATGGCGCGCGCGTCATCGGTGTAGTCGTCATCTCGAAGCTCGGTATCGACCAGTTCGACGAGGACGACGTCCGGCTACTCGAGGTGCTGGCGGGCCACGCCTCGGTCGCGCTCGAGAACGCAAGCCTCTACGAGGCACAACGCCGGGAGGCCGAGAACGCCAAGGCCCTGCTCAAGTTCTCGGAGGTCGTGGCGAACTCACCGTCCTTCTACGCGATCGGCGACGAGACCGTGGACATGGTCGCCCGGCTCCTCGATGCCCCTCAGGTCGGTCTGTGGATCGGAAACGACCGGGGTGATCAGTACGCCTGTGCGGCGCACGCGGGACACGCGGGAGACGCCACCGCGGTCGCGGTCATACGTCGTCCCATCGCGGAGGACGCGGCATCTCCCTTCCTCGAAGGTCGAAAGGCGCCCTTCACGCTCGCTCCCGACGACACCGCACGGCTCTTCGGCATCCCGAAGGACGAGGCGAGCCGTACTGCGATAGCCCCGCTTCCCCACGCGGACGGGGTGACCGGATGGATCGCGGTGACCGAGCCCGCGGAGAAGCTCAACCACCACTTCACCGAGGACCGGCTGAGGCTCCTGGCCGGGCTCGCCAACCAGGCGGCCAACGCGATGCAGAAAGCGCTCCTCTACAAGTACCAGAAGGAAGAGGCCGAGATCGCGAACGCGTCGCTGGAGTTCAGCCGTCAGCTGGCAACCGCCGAGGACCTCAACCAGGTCGTCAACCGGACCGTCGAGCTCGCCGCGCGCATCATGGGGTCGCCGAGAACGGGAGTCTGGCTCCAGGACATGGAGACCGGCGACGTGGTCGCGGAAGCGTTGTGGGGGTCCGAGGCGGACGAGCGTGTCGGTTACTTCAACGAGCGCTTTGACGCCGAGGTCGCCCGTCCGCTCCTGTCGGCGGACGACCCCTTCATCATGAAGCCCGCCGACTACCACCCCATCAAAGAGGGGCTCGACGAGCGCGACCGCGATGCGCTCGTCGCGGTCGCCCCCTTGAAGCTGGACGGCGGGCGGATGGGCGCGATTGTGGTCGAGGCACCCGCGTACGGCGACTACGAGTTCTCCGAGCGCAAGATGCGTCTCCTCACCGGTATCGCTCACCAGGCGAAGCTCGCCATCGACAACTCGTGCAGCTACGAGAACCTCGAGCGCACGTTCCTGTCGACGGTCGAATCCTTGGCGAACGCACTCGAGGCGAAGGACGAGTACACGTCGTCGCACGCTCGGTCGATCACGGACATGGCGCTCGAGGTCGGCACCGAGCTCGGCATGGACTCGAAGGCACTCAAGCAGCTGGAGCTCGGCGCGCTGTTCCACGACATCGGCAAGATCGGCATCCCGTCACAGATCCTGCTGAAGCCGGGTCCCCTTACCGACGAGGAGCGCGAGATCATCGAGACGCACCCCGAGCTCGGCGAGAAGATCCTTGCCCCGATCGCTCGCCTAGAGGACGTCCGGCCGATCGTCCGTCACTGTCACGAGCACTTCGACGGGAGCGGCTACCCCGACAAGAAGGTCGCCGACGACATCCCGATCGAGTCCCGCGTGATCCTCGTGTGCGATGCGTTCCACGCGATGACGACCGACCGCCCGTACCGCAAGCGTCTCCCCGTCGATGAGGCGTGCGCGCGGCTCCAGCGCTCGGCCGGCAAACAGTTCGACCCGCAGATCGTCGAGGTCTTCCTCCGCCTGATGCGCGACAACCCCGACTGGGCCGACGGCCACTAGATCTCGACGACTCTTGCGCCCTGAGCGACCGTTTCCGGCCATCTAGGTCCAAGTCGGGGCAGCAGGCTCCCGAGGCGCAGCCGGGCCGCGGCTCAGGCGCGCGCCGGGGTCGGCTTCTCGACGGCTCGGGACGGGGGCCTCAGGAGGTCTATTCCTTTCAGGAACCAGGACGCGCCGAACGCGAGCACCGACACGACCTCGCCGACGTAGAGCGGCGTGAAGTTCCAGTCGCCGGCCGACAGGTCGACGCCCGCGAAGACCCATATGACGGCAAGCACGATCAAAGCTCCGCACGCTACGTGGAACCAGATGTGGAACGGCCCGTGTCCGCTGTGGTCCTGGTGCTGTCGTTCTCGCCACGCGAACACGAAGCAGAGCACGGCGAGGCTCGCGATGAACAACCCCGCGCTCCCGAGGTGAACGCGTGCGATCGCGTCCTCGCCGAAGAGCTGCTGCACGCGCGTGCACGCGGGCGGTAGCGGGTCGACGAGCAGACCGCAACGCACGTCCTGCTCGCCGAGATACGGGCGTTCCGTCGGGAGAAGCGCGACGACCAGCGCCGCGACTCCCGCAATCGAGCTCAGGACGAAGTCGAAGGACCGGGGCTTTCCCGCCATGTACGTGATCAGGAGCAGCCCGACTGCGCAGAGCACTCCGACGAAGATGTCCCGAGCGCCGGAGTGGTAGTACGCGCTCAGGGAGTCTCGGACGCGCCAGTCGCCCTTCAGCAGCGGACCCTCGGCGATCCAGAGCAAGAGCGGGAGCAGAACGCCGAGGCCACCTATGTACAGCCTCATTCGAAGGTACGAACGGAAATAGAGGATCTGAGGATCGTTCTTGTCGCCGAGATCCGTAGGCCGCTCGAACGTATCCGTCGTCAGTCCCAGCTTCACATCCCCTCCCTTCCTTGCGCCACCGCCAAGCTTGACACCACGGGCGCGGTCGCGCTGGTGGTTCGGAGGGGACTTGCCCGGCTACCGGTCGGTGACCGGCATACGTGGCTCTGGGCTCAGACGGGTTTGAACTGTTCGAACGGATTGCGGCACGCGTTGCAGTAGTACAGCGCGCGGCATGGCGTCGGCCCGAACGGGTTCTCGTTTCTCGTTTCGGTGCTCCCGCAGAACGGGCATGTCGCGACCTTCGGCAGCCCGATGTCGGTGATGAGCACCGGGCCGGAGCCGGACGGCGGCGCGAGCCCGAACTCCTTCAGCTTCTGACGTCCGTCGG
>DATBND010000414.1:0-3222 GCA_036554505.1 Actinomycetota bacterium
CGCTCTCCATGACCGCGGCGACCGCTTTCGCGGTTCGCCGCATCTCGAACAGCACCAGGCCGACCTTCGCTCCGCGCGCGGTGACCGTGACGAGGACCGCGTCCGGGCCGGCGGCCATCAGCACGACGTGGCCGTGTGCGCCCTCGATGAAGACTTGCTCGAGCTCACCCTTGCCGAGACCCTCGGCCGCGCGCTCGCCCAACGTCAGCAGCGCCGCGGACATCGCCGCGAGCCGGTCCTCCTCGACGTAGGGGGGCAGCGCGGATGCCATCGGCAGGCCGTCGGAGCTGACCACCGCGGCGGCTTCGACGTCGGCCGATACCGCGAGGAAGTCGTCGAGCGCTCGAGCGAGCAGGTCGGCCTTGGTCATGCGAAGGACTCCTTTACGTCCAGGGGCGTAGCTCCAGGGGCGTTTCGAGAGGAGGTCGCCGCTACGTAGAAGTGCGTATGCGTCAGTGTCGGCAGGAACGCCGAAATGGTTGAGCCCGCGTAGATGGACGCGACGGCCGAGGCCGTCGCGGTGCAGGAACGTACGTAAACGGGCGTGCTGCGCGTGGACAAGACGGCCGAGGCCATCACGGTGCAGGAACCTACGTAAACGGGCGTGCCGCCCCGCGCTATAGGTCCGTGGGAAGACTGCGGTGCATGCGGTGCATGCGGTGCATGCGGTACACGGCGTACCCCATGTACCGCATGGACCGCACGTTTTTCACGGAGGTGTCATGTGCGCGTGGGCCGCAGCCCTCCCGGCTAGTCGTCGCGCAGTGGGCCCAGCGCGTGCAACGCGGCCGCCGACATCGTCTCGAGCGGAGGGTCCTGGCCGGTCCAGATGCGAAACGACGCGGCGGCCTGGTGGATGAGCATGCCGAGCCCTCCCCACGCGGCCGCCCCCGTGGCGCGCGCCGCGGCCATCAACGGCGTGACCGGGGGCCGGTAGACGAGATCGACGACGACCTGGCCCTCGCGCCACGCGACGCCGGGCAACGGGTTCTCTTCGCTCATGCCGAGCGGAGTCGCGTTGACGACGAGGTCGCAGGCCGCCGCTCTCTCGGAGGCGTCGTCCCACGAGACCGTGGCGGTGCGGATCGCGGAGACGAGGTTGGCGACCTCCGCGCGTTTTCCCTCCTGACGGCCGGCGACGACGATCTCGGCAGCGCCGAGCTCTCCGAGCGCGCGCACGACCGCCCGCGCCGCTCCACCGGCGCCGAGCACGAGCGCACGCTTGTCGCGCGCGTCGTAACCGGCGTCGCCCGACAGGAACTCGCGGAAGCCGTCGACGTCGGTGTTGTGCCCTATCAGCTTGGGGCCGAGCTTCTGGATCGTGTTGACGGCTCCGATCGCGCTCGCGTCGCCCGAGGTCTCGTCGAGATGAGCGACGACCCGTTCCTTGTGGGGCATCGTCACGTTCGCGCCCATGTAATGGTCGCCGTCCCGGAACTGCTTGACCGCGCGCCTCAAGCGGCGCGGCGGAACCGGCCACGTCTCGTAGGTCCACTCCAGCCCGAGCGCGCGGAAGGCCGCGTTGTGGATGTCGGGCGACAGGGTGTGGTCGAGAGGCCACCCGAGGATCGTGGCGACGTGCTTCAACAGGTCAGTGCCTGGTAGGCGGCCTTGTTCTCGAGGAACTCCTCGTACGTCTCGGAGAATGCATGGTGACCCTCGCAGTCGGCGAGCACGTAATAGAGCCATTCCCCGTCGGCCGGATTCAGCGCGGCCTCCAACGACTTCACTCCCGGAGCCCCGATCGGCGTCGGCGGCAAGCCCGTGACCTCGCGCGTGTTGTACGGCGAGTCGATAGCGAGGTCCTCGGACGAGAGCGTGGTCTTGTGCTCGCCGAGCGCGTACAGGATCGTCGCGTCGATCCCCAGCTGCATCCCCTCTTGCAAGCGGTTGTAGATGACGCGCGCGATCATCGGCCGCTCCTCGTCGAGCTCGGCCTCCGCCTCGATCATCGATGCGATCGTTATCGCTTCGTAAGCCGACACGCCGGTGGACTCCACGCGCGCGAAGTCCAGCCCGGCCGCTTGCTTCTCGAACTCCTCGACGAGCCGGTTCAGCACGGTCCGCGCGCTATCGCGCTCGATCACCTCATACGTCGACGGGAACAGCAACCCCTCGAGCGTCTCGATCCCATCGGGCTGGTACTTGGACCGCACCTTGCCGGAGGTCGCGAGCTCGAGGAACGCATCGCCGTCGATGTGTGTGTCGGAGTCGAGCGCGGCGGCGAAATCGGTCAGCCACGATCCCTCCGGGAACGTGACGCGCGTGAACTCCTCCTTGGGCGGGCGCTCGAGCAGCGCGTCGAGCGCGTCGGGGGCCGTCAAGCCGGTGGCGAGCTGGTAGGTGCCGGCCTGGATCAGCTCGTTCCCGGAGTGCAGGAACACGGCGATGCGCCATCCAAGCGACGACTTGATCACGCCCTCGCGAGTGAGGAGGTCGCCGATCTCGGCCGTGCCCGTCCCCTCCGGGATGTCGATCGTCACGCGGTCGCTCGCCGGCGCGCTCTCTCCGTAGACGCCGATCGAGTGCATGAAGAGGTTGAAGCCGACGAGGAGCGTAAGGACGAACGCACCGAGAAGGAGGACGATCCGACCGCGGCGCGTCAGCTTCACCGGTGCGCGTCCATGTAGCCCTGCAACATGACCTGTGCGGCAATCGCATCGCGCGTCTCCTTGCGGGCGCGCCGCGTTGCGCCCGCGGCGCGTAGGCCCTGCTCTGCGACGACGGTCGTTAGACGCTCGTCGTATTCCTCGACGGGGACGTCGAGACGCGCGCGCAGTCGCTCGACGAGCATCTGTTGCGCATCGACGGCGGCGCCCGCGGCGCCGCTCAGGCCGACGGGACGGCCCACCACCACG
The DNA here is from genome assembly GCA_036554505.1 of Actinomycetota bacterium. Lineage (GTDB taxonomy): Bacteria > Actinomycetota > CADDZG01 > CADDZG01 > WHSQ01 > DATBND01. Next base: position 2,859 of record DATBND010000414.1, read on the forward strand.
AGCTCCGCGCCCATCTCCGCGACGAGGGCCGCGGTGCGCTCGACCGGATCGGTGGTCGAGACGTCGACGACCTCCACGGGCCGGGCGAAGCGCGTCTCGAGGTCGGCCGCCGCGACGCCCATGCGGCGCTCCCCTGGGTCCAGCCCCAGCACGCAGCCGGGTTGGGTCATGCGGTCAGCGCGGCGCGCGCGGCCTTGCCGACGGCCTCGATGGCGTCCTCGAGCCGGTCGTCGGACGGGCCACCGGATATCGCGAGGTCGGGCTTGCCGCCCGCTCCGCCGCCGAGCAACTCGGCTCCCGGGCGCAACAGGTCGCGCGCCGAGATGCCGCGCTCGACGAGGTCCTTGCTCACTGCGCCGACGAG
>DATBND010000421.1:0-6727 GCA_036554505.1 Actinomycetota bacterium
CGGCCACCACGGTGTCGGCGAGACCGTCGCCGTTGACGTCTCCTGCGCCGGCAACCGCGTAGCCGGTCCAGCTCCCGTAGCCGGTCGTCCGCTTGATCCCGTGGACGAGATACCGCTTCGACAGGTCTCGAGTAACGTCGACGGACGACTCGTCCGACTTCCCGAACACGACGTAGGCGCGCCCGGCCGTGTTGTCGTTCCGGACGTAGCCCATGACCACGTCGGGCACAACGTCTCCGTTTACGTCGCCCGTGCCCGACACGGCGACCTCAGGAGAGCCGTGCTCCGGATCGTGAGCCTTGATGACGTAGCCGGCGGATCCCTGCGACCCCTCGTCGAACGCCTCGAGATCGACGTCGAGGTAGGAGCTCCTGCCGAAGACCACGTAGACGTTCTCGTAATAGCCGACGAGCACGTCGGCCAACCCGTCGCGATTGATGTCACCGCCGCCCGCGACGTCCCACGACCCCGCGCCGAGGATGCGGAAGCCCGGGCCATACAAGGGATTGACCCCGATGTCGGAGAGATCGACCGCGGCGCCGTCTTCCTTCCCGAACACGACGTAGGTGACATCACAGTCCGATGCAAAGTTGCATGTTTCATGAGCTCCGATGACGACGTCGTCGAGCCCGTCGCCGTTGACGTCGCCCACGGCGGTGGTTTGGGGGACGTGGGCGCGCGGGGGGCCGAAGATCGCAAAGCCCTGGTCCTCCCTCAGGTGCTGAACGTCGATCCTCTTCTCGAAGGGGGCGAACAACACCCACGAGCGCCCCGCGTTGTTCGTCTCGCGGGCCCCCGAGACGACGAGGTCTTGTAACCCGTCGCCGTTGACGTCGCCGGCGGGGGCGACGGTGCCCGCGCCGATGACGACGGTCGAGAACTCCGAGCGCAGGTCCACCGACGGCGCGCCCCCGGCGAGAGCAGATTGCGGAACGAGCATGCCCAGGCCGGCGGCGACGGCCGCCAGCAGCTGAGGCATCCCGGTAGGTCCGGTAAATAGCACCTACGTTAGTGACGCTCGGCCCCCGCGAACCGTTGCTCCGCCGTGCCCACCCGACCACCTCCGGTCGTTGACATGGACAGGGCGTCTCGGTACCGTGCGAGCCAACCGAACACCCGCTAGACGAGCAACGGCGCTCCGGCACCCGGGGCGCCTTTTTCGTGCCCGCACGAGAACGCGAATCCAGGGGATGCGCCGAAGGACGGAAAGCGAATCGTCTCGACGATTCGCCGACGAAAGGGACCGAATAGTTGCTCTACGATCCACTGCGAGGCGAGCGGGACGCGTGCGGGATCGGCTTCGTCGCCGACTCGAGAGGGCGTGCGACGCGCGCGATCGTCGACGCCGCGCTCGAGGCGCTCTGCCGGGTGAAGCACCGCGGCGCGCTGGCCGCCGATGCGCTCACCGGCGACGGGGCGGGGGTGCTCCTCGAGGTCCCCCGAGCAATCGTCGACGCGCAGGTGCCGGCGGGCGCGGGTGAACGAGCGGGGATCGCGATGGCTTTCCTGGACCGGGACGACCCGGTTGCCGGGCGGCGCATCATCGAGGACGCGTGCAGCGCGGAAGGGCTCGACGTCGCGGGGTGGCGTGCAGTCCCGACCGACGAGTCGGCGCTCGGCGAGCGCGCCCGGGCGTCGGCCCCCGCCATCGAGCAAGCCATCGTGTTGCGCAGGCTCGGAAGCGACGTCGACGAGGGTGAGCGGCGAGCGTTCCGCGCCAGGCGACGCGCAGAGCAGGCGGCGCGATCCGCGGGAGCGCGCCTCTACGTCGCCTCGTTTTCGTTCCGGGCCGTTACCTACAAGGCGCTGTGCGCGGCGGATCAGCTGGGCTCGTTCTACCCGGACCTGCTCGACCCCGCGGTCGAGTCGTGGTTCACGATCTTCCATCAGCGGTACTCGACGAACACCGCACCGACGTGGGAGCGGGCGCAGCCATTCCGTTTCCTGGGCCACAACGGCGAGATCAACACGATCCGCGGCAACGTCGCGTTGATGCGGGCGCGCGAGGGACACCTCGGGTCCGCCGACCTCGCGCCGGAGGAGCTCCTCCGTCCGGTCGTGGACCCCGCCGGATCGGACTCGGGCATCCTCGACGAGGCCCTCGAGCTGTTGGTCAGAGGGGGGCGCGACCTATCGCACGCCGCCGCCATGCTGGTGCCCCCGGCATGGGAGGACGTCCTCGGTATGGACGAGGAGGTGCGCGACTTCTTCCGCTATCACGCGTGTCTGATCGAGCCGTGGGATGGACCGGCCGGGCTGGTTTTCTCCGACGGCGCGCGCGTGGGGGCGGCTCTGGATCGCAACGGACTTCGCCCGCTGCGCGTGTCGGTGTGCGAGGACGGTCTCGTCGCGTGCGCGTCGGAGGCGGGGGCGGTCAACACGCGCGGCCACGGGCGCGTTCGCCGCACGAAGCTCGGGCCCGGCCAGGCTCTCGTCGTCGATCCGGAAGCCGGAGGCCTCGCCGAGGACCGGGCGGTCAAAACCCGCCTTGCCCGCAGGCGTCCTTACGGTGACTGGGTCGCCGAGCACCTCGAGGGATGCTCGAACGGCGAGCCGATCACGGCTGCAGGCCCGGACGTCGCTGCCCGCCAGGTGGCGGCCGGCTACACCAAAGAGGAGTTCACCGTCGTCATACGACCCATGGCGACCGGCGGAGCGGAACCGACTTCGTCGATGGGCGACGACACCGCACAAGCGCCGCTCGCGTCGTACGCGCGCCCGCTGTTCAATCACCTCAAGCAGCGGTTCGCGCAGGTCACGAACCCTCCGATCGACCACCTGCGCGAGCGCGAGGTGATGTCGATCAGCACGCGCCTCGGCCCGCGCGACGCCTTGCTGTCGGAGCGACCGGCGGCCGCGTCTCTGCGCGAGTACCGCACGTTCCTGTTCTGGCCGTCCGCCGTCGGCGAGCTCGAGAGCCGGGGGGCGGTTCGGATCGACGCCACGTTCGAGGTCGCCGAAGGCCCGTCGGGCCTGGAGCGCGCGTGCCGCCGCCTCGCCAGTGAGGCGGTAGCGCGCACGCGCGACAACGCTCCGTTCCTGATCGTGACCGACGAGAAGGCCGGACCCGGCCGGGCGGCGATACCCATCGCCCTTGCCGCCGGGGCGGTGCATCACGCGTTGTTGCGAGCCGATCTGCGGTCCCGCACGGGCGTCATCGTCGAAGCCGACGAGCCGCGCGAAAGCCATCACGCCGCGTGTCTTCTCACGAACGGAGCCGACGCCGTGTGCCCGCGCCTGTTGCTCGACTCCGTGGTCGATCTTGCCGCGCACGGGCGTCTCGGCGGCGACGTCACCGCCGACGATGCACAGCGCAACCTGTTCGCGGCGATCGAGGACGGGCTCCTCAAGATCATGTCGAAGATGGGGATCTCGTCGCTCGACTCGTACCGCGGCGCTCAGATCCTCGAGGCGGTTGGGCTAGGGCCGGACGTGATCGATCTCTGCTTCCAGGGGATCTCGTCGGTGCTCGGCGGTCTGTCGCTCGAGGACATCGGCCGTGACGTGCTCGACCGCCATGCAGCGGCATACGGCGCCAAGCCCGTGGTCGCGAACCCGGGCTTCATCAAGTTCAAGAAGGGCGGCGAGTACCACGCGATCAACCCCGACGTCGTCGACGCGCTCCAGGAGACGATCGGGCTGAAGGAAGCCCAGCTTGCTGCGGCGCACGCGCTGCAGCGCGCCGCCAAGGGGGACGAGGCCGCGTACGCGCGCTTCAGCCAGCTCGTTCGGTCGCGGCCCCCGGTGGAGCCGCGCGATCTCCTCGAGCTCGTAGAGGCGGACGAGCCCGTCGGACTGGACGAGGTCGAGAGCGCGCGTGACATCGCACGGCGGTTCTCGACGGGGGCCATGTCGCATGGCGCGCTCTCCGCCGAGGCGCACGAGACGATCTCGGTCGCGCTGAACATGATCGGTGGGATGGCGAACACGGGCGAGGGCGGGGAAGCGCCCGAGCGCTATCGCGACGAACGCAACTCCGGGATCAAGCAGATCGCATCGGGCCGGTTCGGAGTAACCCCCGAGTACCTCGCCTTCGCGAAAGAGCTCCAGATAAAGATGGCCCAGGGCTCGAAGCCCGGCGAGGGCGGCCAGCTGCCGGGCAAGAAGGTCACCGACGAGATAGCGCGGCTACGCCACACCGTTCCCGGAGTCGCGCTGATCTCTCCCCCGCCGCACCACGACATCTATTCGATCGAGGACCTCGCGCAACTGATCTTCGACCTCAAGCAGGCCAACGATCGCGCCGCGGTGTCGGTGAAGCTGGTCTCCTCCGAGGGGGTCGGCACGATCGCCGCCGGCGTCGTGAAAGGCCTGGCCGACGTAGTGCACGTCGCCGGGGGCGACGGCGGGACCGGGGCGAGCCCGCTGTCGTCGATCAAGAACGCCGGCTTGCCGTGGGAGACCGGGCTCGCCGAGACGCAGGCCGCGCTCGTCGCGAACGGATTGCGCGGCCGGACGAGGGTGCGAGTGGACGGGGGGTTCAAGACCGGGCGCGACGTCGTCGTCGCGGCTCTGCTGGGAGCCGACGAATTCAGCTTCGGGACGGCCGCCCTCGTCGCCGAGGGATGCATCCTCGTCCGTACCTGTCATCGCGACACGTGCCCGGTGGGGATCGCCACGCAGAACCCCGAGCTGCGAGCGAAGTTCGCGGGGACGCCGGAGATGGTGGCGCGCTATCTCATGCTGGTCGCCGAGGAGGTACGCGGCCTGCTCGCGTCCCTCGGTCTTCGCACGCTCGACGAGGCCGTCGGACGAACCGACCTCCTCCGGCAGAGGGCGATCGAGGGCCGCGGAGCGTCGCTCGATCTCACGCCGTTGCTCGCCGATCCCGGTCCGGGAGACCGTCGCTTCACCGGAACGACGTCGCTGCAACGCCCGCGCTCCGATCTGGGCGACCGGCTCTACGACGAAGGGATGCCCGCATTTCGAAGCGGTGAGGTGGTCGACCTCGCGTACGACATATCGACGTCGGACCGCACGGTCGGCGCGCGCCTCGGATGTGCCATCGGCTACGAGCTGGGGGTGCGCAAGCCAGAGGGACGCGTCCGCGCGTCGTTCGAGGGAGAGGCCGGACAGTCGTTCGGAGCGTTCCTCGCCGACGGGATCGAGATGACGCTGACCGGCGAGGCGAACGACTACGTCTGCAAAGGGATGTCCGGGGGCCGCGTCGCGATCCGGCCCCCCGCAAACGACGCCGGCGACCCCTATCTCGCGGGCAACACCGTGCTCTACGGCGCGACCGGAGGGCAGCTCTACATCGCGGGCCGCGCGGGTGAGCGCTTCGCCGTGCGCAACTCAGGAGCCGTCGCGGTCGTCGAAGGGACCGGCGATCACGCATGCGAGTACATGACCGCGGGTGCCGTCGTGATCCTCGGGCCGACGGGCCGCAACCTGGGCGCGGGGATGAGCGGCGGCGAGGCCTACGTCTATTCCCCCGACGGCATGATCGACGCGTGCCTCAACCATCAGCTCGTGGCGACTTACGACCCCACGCCCGGGCAGCTCGAGTCTTTGCGACGCGTTATAGCCCGCCACGTGGAGGCGACCGAGTCGCGTATCGGAACGGAGCTGCTCGACGACTGGTCCACCGCGTGCACCTCCTTCAAGCGCATCGCACCGGTCGCGGAGGTCGCACGCCTCGAGGCGCTGTTCGAAGGAACCGCGGTCGCGGCGACGGAGGCCTGACCTACCCGCGAGCCCGTCGGGACGGCTGGTTCTTCAGTCCATATGGTCGTTTTGCGCCAAATGGGGCGACACCTCTACAGGAAACACATCAGGTCGAAACAAGATCGAAACGCGAGGGTGATTGATTGACCACGACAGTTATGTAGGCGACGAGAGGAGTGTTGCCAACGCTCGCTGGTAGGGAGCGGGATGCCACGCACGAACCAGTGTCGGTGCCGCTTTTCGACCAGGAGGTTTCGAGTGAAGAACGTACGCAAACGAAGTAGGAGCAAACGCCGATCCAGGAAGCTCCAAAAGGAGCGGTCCCAGGAAAGGACCGCCAAACTGCGCGTCGCGGGGGCGTGGGTCGCCTTCACAACAGCCCTTTGTTCACTCCTCAACACGGTTGTCGGGACGAACGGCGCCGGTCACATCAGCATCCATCTGCGCCGCCCCTCGAAGAGCTCCACGGACCGCGGGAGACGGTTCAATTTGGCAGACCTCTGCAAGAGATCGTTCGAGGCGCAGACGTGCCTGCCCCTGCGTCCCAGGTTGCGGCACGAGCAGGACGTCGGCGGGCTCGCCACATCTCCTCCGATCGCGGCCGTGCCACCTCCAGGCGACGGCGAGGCCGTGACGCCGAACACGGCTGATGGGACGGGGGCGGGGCCTGCGGCGTCCGATGCGACCGCGCAAACGGACGGGGCCCGACTGTCGAGCCCACCCTCTGCTCCCGTCGCAATCGATGAGCAAGGCTCCAGCCAAGCCGCTGCGGCTCCGGTCACGAGCGAAAAGACCTCGTCCGCCGGGAGTCAGGCGCAGACGGTAGAGGACTCGCAGCAAATCGATCTTCGGCTGGAGGCGCCGGCGGGGACGACTGTCCACATCACGCTTCCCGAACCCTCGCCGCTCCCCGATGCAGATTGTGCCGAGTAAGAGCTTGTTCGGGCGGTAGAGGTCGCTAGGAAGGCACGAGGTCACGGGCGCGCTCGAACACGGCGTCCATCATCGGCTCGGTGAGCTTGCCGGTGAACGTGTTCTGCTGGCTCGGGTGATAGGTGCC
>DATBND010000039.1:0-7248 GCA_036554505.1 Actinomycetota bacterium
CGACCCACTCGTTCATCTTGCCGAGCTCTACGTTGCCGACGACGTGGTCGACGTACTGGATCCCGAACCCACCACCGTCTCCGTCGCCCTCGACCGGCTGGAACCCCGGCCAGAAGATGCCCGAGTAGTCCTGCCTGCTGACGAGCGAGTGAATGGTCTCGCCGTAGGTCGCTATCGCTGCGCGGACGATCTTGCCGCGCTCGTCCTCCAGTACCTCCGGCTCGGCCACCGCCGTCGCGCCACGGTCGATCGCGACACGAAACGCCTCTTCCGCGTCGGGGACGCGCAGAGCGATGTCGTGCACTCCGTCGCCGTGGAGCTTGACGTGCTCCGCGATCGGGTTCGTCGGATCCAGCGCGCCCGTCAGGACGAGTCGCACGTCGCCCTGCTGCACGACCCATGAGACGCGGTCGCGCGTGCCGGTCTCGAGGCCCATGAATGCGATGGGCGTGAAACCCATCGACTTGTAGAAGTGCGCGGCCTGCAGCGCGTTGCCGACGTAGAACTGGATGTAATCGATCGCGAGTATCGGGAAAAAGTCCTGTTGATCACTCACGGCTCCACCTCCTCGTGTGCCTGGGTCCGCCCAGGATAGCCGCCGGGTGCCGCCGCACGCTTCCCTCGCCGTGCTGGCGGACAGCGGCATGTTGCGATGACCACCGCTACGAGGTACTCACATTTTGGGTTTGCCTGCCGAGGACCAGGCTCCTAGGATCATAGGAATCGGCACGTCGGTCAGGGGAGAGGCGATGACGGCACCGATAGGAGTTCGGACCACCTCGTCGGTACTCGTTCTAGCCATTGCATACCTCTTCGTCCTCCACGCCTCGGGTACGCCCGTAGCCGCATCGAAGACTGCGACCACCGGCAAGATCTGCCCAGACGAACCTTGCTATATGGAGACCTTCTCCGGAGGGGAGGCCTTCAAAGGCGCGACCCGACCATCGGAAAAAGGTCAGAAGGTGACCTTCGAATACCGCCGGCGTGGATCGACCAGGTGGCGTCGTCTCGGAACCCGGTCCGGCGGGGGGAAAGCGTTCTATTCAACGGACGGAACTTCCTTCGCTCGCGTTCGATCGAACGGCCGATGGCGCGAGCACATCGACATCAACGGCTACCGCGGCTACCCACAACGACGCTGGGTACTGCGGGCGAAGTTCCTGCGCCAAGATGGGTATCGGAAGTCGGACGTCAGCGTCCGGGTGCTGGCGGGCTATGGGGATTGACGGAGGCGCGGACCCGCGCCATCGGGCTCTCGAGGACGCTGTCGGGTACGGGGGATCTATCGACTACCGAAGGCTGATTCACACCAGGGGGCAAATAGTTGTCTTTAGGGGATGAGCTACAAAATCTCGTTCGTCTCAGAGACCAAGGAGCTCTAAGCGAAGAGGAATTCGCTGCGGCCAAAACGCGTCTCCTGTCCTTTGATGAGCCCGCCGGCAGGGCTCCTCAGCCCCAACGTCACTCATTGCGCGCCAGGATGGCTGCGGAATGGCGCGAGCGGAAGGGTCTTCGCTTTCGACTCCTTGCATACGTCGTCATTGCAGCCGCTTCGGTAGCTGCCGCAGTGATCTATTCAAACGCCGAGGTCTCGGTCGAACCGGCGCAGGCGGCCGTGGCGCGCTCTGAGGAGCGGACGTCCTTAATCGCCTCGAATGTGAAGAGACGCCGACAGGCCGCCCAGCGTGTGGCGATCTACTCGAGCTGCAGGTCGGAAATCGGGCCTCTCCTGTCCTCCCTGCAGCGGCTGAACTCACGGTTGGATGTCGGATTGAACTTCGAGGCCTACAGTCAAGCCGTCGGTGACGCCAGTGTGAAGTACAACCAGATCGCCTTTCGGCGCTTACACCTGGACTGTACGTCGGGGCCCGGCGTGGCCGCCGAGAGCGCGTTCAATGCCTATGTGCGTGCCTACAACACCTGGAACGACTGCATAGGGGAGTTGTACTGCTCCACTGATTCGATAGAGCCCCAACTTCAGGCCAATTGGAGTACGGCAACACGTCAGATCTCTCGAGCTAGGCGGGCGCTAAATGGGTTACTCATCTGACGGGCGCGTTCGGCTTCGTGCTGAGGGAGGTGTGGCCGTCATCGAGGTCATAGGTCTCTTTTTCCTGACCGCGATCATCGCCGCAGCAGCGTTGTACGGCCTAAAAGCTCACGCCAGGAACGAGGCACGAGCGCAGATCCGGGCCTCGCTCAGCCGGGCCGCGCTGGCCGCCGAGCGTTACGCAGCCGACCAAGAGGGCAGCTACAGCGGTCTCGACTCACTCCAAGGAGACGCTCTTGAGAGTTTTGGGTACCGACAGGTCGGTCCCGTATCAATCGATGTTGAAGACGCCCGGGAAGAGTCGTACTGCATCCGCGGCGAACATTCCGATCTCACCGGGGATAAGTGGGCACTCGCAACCTTCTCGTCCTCGGCAGATGCTCCATCCGCGAGTGACGAGTGTCGCTAGATCGACTGTGCAGGGATACGGCGCGAGGTACATGCGCCGACACGCGACGCGTAAGCATCGCGGTGGTCGAGTTTGTACTCGGCGCGGATGAGCGTCATATCCGAGCGGACTTTGGTCAACTGCGGGCGTGGCGCAGGCGCACTCCTGCCCACGACGGGTCCGGATCGGGATGATCCGAACGATGGTGCACGCCGCGGGATTCCGCACGAAGCGACGCGGACCGCGCGATCAAGCGCGCCGTTATGGCCGCGGCGCGTAGCTCAAGCACCGGCCGGCTCAACGTCGGCGGCAAGAGGCTCAGCGACTCCAGCGCGTCGTTGACCCGGGCGAGCCCTGCCGCGTCTCGCTCCAACCCGAGGGAGCTCGAGCACATCGTCCGGATCCGGGTCCACATCTCCTCGAGGGGGACGTCCGCCCCGAACAGCTGCGGCCGCCGTGGGAGGCCCTTGCTGTGACCGAGCCGTTGACCGGCGATCGCCCGCGCCGCGCGCCGTCCGAACACGAGCGCTTCGGCGAGCGAGTTGCCGGCAAGCCGGTTCGCGCCGTGCACGCCCGTCGCGGAGCACTCGCCGATTGCGTAGAGCCGCGGGATCGACGCACGCCCGTCGAGGTCGGTCGAGATGCCGCCCACCGTGTAGTGCGCCGCGGGAGCGACCGGGATGAGGTCCTTCGACAGCTCGAGGCCGAACGCACGGCAGCCGGCCGAGACAGTGGGGAACTCGTGCTCCAGCAGGTCTGGATCGAGGTGACGACAATCGAGCCACGAATGGCGCGACGCGATTGCGCGCGCGACGACGTCACGGGGGCCGAGCTCGCCGTCGGAATGGCTCTCGAACAAGAACCGGCGGCCTTCGGCATCGACGACGTACGCGCCCGCACCGCGCAACGCTTCGGTAACGAGAACACGCTGATGCCCGTCGCCCATCGCGAGCGCGGTCGGGTGGAACTGAATGAACTCGAGGTCGGCGAGACCAGCTCCGGCCTCCCACGCGAGGACGAGCCCGTCCCCGGTCGCGCCGGAGGGATTCGTAGTCGACTCGTACAGCGCTCCGACACCTCCGGTGGCGAGCACGGTCGAGCTCGCCTGGATCTCGACGAGCGAGTCGCCGGTAGTGACCCAGCCGCCTACACAACGACCGTCGACGACTGCGAGGCGGACGCACGAGCCCTCGATACGAGTGATGCGCGGGTTGGCGCGCTCTCGCAGTGTGGCCATGATCGCGGCCCCCGTGCCGTCACCGGCATGCGCAGAGCGCGCGACCGACTGGCCACCCTCACGCGCTAGGTGAAGGTCTCCGTCGGCGGTTCGGTCGAACTTGCAGCCGAGCTCGACGAGCTCCATCACACACTGCGGCGCTTCCGAGCACAGCACCGCAACCGCGGACGGATCGGCATGCCCGGCCGCGACGCGGATCGTGTCCTGCGCGTGAAGATCGGGAGAGTCCTCGGGGCCGAGGGCCGCGGCGACGCCGCCTTGCGCCCATGGCGACGACCCGCTTGCCTTCGAGCCCTTGTCGACGACGATGATCTCGGACGATTCCGGCAGGTGCAGCGCGGTGAAGAGACCTGCCGCGCCCGCGCCGATGATCAGGACGTCCCCCTTCAGCTTGCCCCCCTCGGGACGATGCATCATCGACCCTCGAAGTCGGGCGCGCGCTTGCCCAGGAACGCGCGCACTCCCTCGAGGTGGTCGCTCGTCAGACCTGCCTGGGTCTGCGCATCGACCTCGGCCTCCAGTTGATCGTCCAACGAGACCCTCGTGGAGGAATCGACGAGCTGCTTGATGAGCGCGTACGCACGCGTCGGTCCGACGGCGAGCTTCCTGGCGAACGACCGCCACGCGTCCTCGAACCCGTCGGCGTCCACCACTTCGTTCACGATGCCCAGCTCCAGACAGCGCGCCGCGTCGAGCGGATCTCCCGTCGCGCCGAGCTCCCACGCGCGTGCGGCCCCCACCATCTTCGTGAGGAACCACAAACCGCCCGAATCGGGGACGAGGCCGACCTTTACGAACGCGAGCGAGAGCTTCGCCTTGTCGACGGCGATCCGGAAGTCGCAGGCGAGAGCGATGCTGGCGCCGGCCCCGGCAGCCACTCCGTTGATCGCCGCGACGACCGGCTTGGGAGCAGCGCGTATCGCGCGGATGAGAGGGTTGTAGCGCTTGACGAGGGTGTCGCCTGACGGGGGCGGCTCGCCCGCCTCGTATCCGACTTGAAGAGCCCCGAGATCCTCTCCCGCGCTGAACGCGCGCCCGGTCCCGGTGATGACGATGCAGCGGACGTCGTCGTCGGCCGAAGCCTTCTCGACGGCCTCGAGCGCAGCGAAGCCCATCTCGTCGTTGAACGCGTTGAGGACCTCCGGACGATCGAGCCGTACGACTGCGACGCCATCGTCCACGGAGTAGTCGAGAGCCATGCCCCGAGGTTAACGCGCCGAAGGGTGGCTACGACAGCGGGTCGCGCGCTTCGGTGCTAATCGCGGCCGGACGAGCGGTTCGGGAACGTCACCCGGAACGTCGTCCCCTGGCCCTTCGCGCTCTCGACCTCGATCTTTCCGCGGTGCGCGTCGACGAGGCTCTTCACGATGAAGAGACCCAGCCCGACACCACCGACCTTGCGATCTCCGGCTCCCGACTCGATCTGCTGGAAGCGCTCGAAGATCGTGTCGATCTCGTCCCTCGACAAGCCGGGGCCCTTGTCGGCCACCTCGATGACCGACTCCCCGGGCGCCTCGCGCAAGCTGATGACGACCGGCGACGTCTCTCCCCCGTATTTCAGCGCGTTCTCGAGGAGATTCCCGGCGATCTGCTGGACGGCGGAAAGGTCACCCCACACCGCCGGGTCGACCGGATCGCAGCGAAGCTCGATCTGGCGATCCTGGCCCACGCCGATGAGGTAGAGCTCGTCGATGATGGGCTCGATCGCGGTGCGCATGTTGACGAGCTCGCGTCGAAGCCGTCGTTGACCGGACTCGATGCGCGCGGTAGTCAGAACGTCTTCGACCAGGCGGAGGAGGCGGCTGCCCTGACGCTCGATCATCCCCATGAACTCGGCGTGCTGTTCGGGCTGCATCGTGGCGCCCTTGCGCGACACCGTCTTGGCCGCGCCGATGATCGCGGTGAGCGGCGTCTTGAGCTCGTGAGAGACGGTCGCGACGAAGTCGCTCTTGAGCCGGTCGAGCTCCTCGAGACGCGCAACGGTCTGCTTCTCGCCCTCGAACAGATGCGCGTTGCCTATCGCGATCGCCGCGTGCGCGGTGAGGACGGCGAGGACCTGCAGGTCGAGGTCGGTGTAGGTACGGTCGCCCTTGGTCTCGCTGAGGTTGAGGACGCCTAGCAGCTGATCGCGCCTCTCCAGCGGGGCGGACATGGCGGAGTTGATCCCTCGTTCCGGATGGCCCTCGCCGGTGAACGGCGCAGGCAGGTCGGATCCCTGAAGTAGCACCGCCTGGTTGCGCGCCGCAACTCTGCCGGATATGCCCTGTGCGAGCTTGACCCGCCCGTGCATGACGACGTCGGCCGACGGACCTTGCGCCGCCACGACCTCGAGCTGTCCGGGCTCCGACAGGAGCATGACGGATCCCTCCTGCGCGTCGAACAGAGCGCGCGCCGACGACAGGATCAGGTCGAGCACCCCCTTGACGTCGAGCGTCGTCGTCAGGCCGCGCGCTATGTCCGACAACGACGACACCTCGGTGAGACGGTTGGACAGCCCGCTCGAGCGGACACGCTCCTCGATGAGCAGCTCCTCCAGCCGGCGAAGGCTGCGGTTCTTGTCATAGACGTAGATCAGAAATGCGAAGGCCAGTCCCGTCACGAGCACGGCGGGGACCCATTCGTGGTCCTCCAGCCCGAGCGATTCGAACGTGACACGGCCGCTCAACGTCAGCGCGGCGACCGCGCCGCTCAACACGACGATCACCGCGAGGGCGAGCGTCCACAGCTGCGTACGCCGGCGCTCTACGTCCGAGAGAGAAGGATGGGGATGGCTACGCAGGCCCGCTGCCCGGGCTGCCCGCTGCGTCTCGCCCTTGCGGGCTAGCTCATCTCCTTGCGCCACGTCGGGTCAGTCTGCTCCGTGTTAGAGGGCTGTTCCAGCACCAGCTTGTTCCGTAGCTCGTGCGCCGGAACCGTAACCGGATAATTCGACGAGAAGCAGGCGGTGCAGAAGCCGTCGACGGGCACCTGGGTCGCTCCCAACATGCCGTCGAGGGAGAGGTAGGCGAGTGAATCCGCCCCCACGTGCTCTTTGATCTGATCGACCTGGAGGCGCGCGCCGATCAGCTCGTCCTGATCAGGCATGTCGATGCCATAGAAGCACGGCCACTTGATCGGCGGAGACGAGATGCGCATGTGCACCTCGCGCGCGCCGGCGTCGCGCAACATCTGCACGATCTGACGCGTTGTGTTGCCGCGCACGATGGAGTCGTCAACGACCACGAGCCGGCGCCCTTCGATGACCTCGCGCAAAGGGTTGAGCTTCATCCGGATGCCCTGCTGGCGCATCGACTGCGTCGGTTGGATGAACGTCCGCCCCACGTAGCGATTCTTGACGAATCCCTCTCCGTAGGAGATCCCCGATGCGCGCGCGTAACCCTGCGCTGCGGGGACCCCGCTGTCCGGGACCGGCATCACGAGCTCGGCCTGGACGGGCGACTCCTGCGACAGCCGCTCGCCCATCCGATAACGCGTCGCGTAGACGTTCTGACCCATGAGGGTCGAGTCCGGCCGAGCGAAATAGACGTGCTCGAAGATGCACGCGGCCGAGCGCGGCTCTGCAAACTTCTCGCT
>DATBND010000121.1:0-9452 GCA_036554505.1 Actinomycetota bacterium
GCACGGGCCTCTACACGAACCGGCAGCAGGCGGCGTTGAACGAGGAGTTCTTGAACACCCCCGAGATCGAGTCGACCGTCGCGCCCTCCACGTCGGGCAAGCCCCCTAACCCGTACCACGGCCCCCCCGACGACTACTCCCCCGACCGCGGCGACCCCGTCTTCAAGATCGAGATACCGGCCCTCGAGCTGAACGACAACAAGGGCTACATCGTCGTCGAGGGGGTGGACGAGACCGACCTTCAGAGGGGGCCCGGCCACTACCCCGAGTGCCGCCCGGGCTTCGACCGACCCTTCTGCACGGAGTTCCCCGCATCGTGGCCCGGTGAGAAAGGTCGCGTCGTCGTATCGGGTCACCGGACGACTTACGCGGCACCGTTCCGTCACATCGACCGGCTCGAACGCGGCGACCAGATCCTCATCGACACGAAGTGGGGGGATTTCACCTACGAGGTGACCGAGCAGGAATCCGTCCTACCGACCAGCCCGAACGTCGTGATCCAGGAGAACGACGACGCCGAGCTCGTGCTGACGACATGTGACCCGCCGTTCTCGGCATCGAGACGGCTGATCACCTATGCCAGGATGGTGACGACGTGACCCAGCAAGACGCAGACGGCATCGGTCGTGAGCCGCGCCCGGTGGTCGAGTCCCCCGCGACGCCGGTGAAGCGGTCGCGCAAGGCGAAGCTCATCGAGTTCTCGTTGTGGGCGCTCTTGTCGATCGTGACCGCCGTGGTCATGATCCTTCTCTCCAACAAGCTGCTACCCACCAACTTCTAAGGCTTCGCCCGTGAAGACGTTGGTGACGGGCGCGTGCGGATTCATCGGCTCGCACATGGTCGAGACGCTCGCCGCGGCGGGACACGACGTCGTCGCGGCCGACTTGCCGAGCGCGCTCGAGGCGCCCGACGAGGACAGGACACGCTTTCCGCGAGTGTGCCTCGCCGCACACGCTCGGTTGGTAGAGCTCGACGTCACCGATCGAGCGATGACCGCGAGGGCCGTTCGCGACGCCGAGCTCGTGTTTCACGTCGCAGCGATCTTCGACTACATGGCTCCCGAGAATGTCTTGCGGAAGGTCAACGTCGAGGGCACGCGCAATCTCTTCGACGCGTTGCTCGAGGACGGATCGTGTCGCCGCGTCGTCAACTGGGGGGCGGGCGGCATCTACGGGACGCCGCGGCCGGACGTGGTCCCGTTTCGTGAGGACGCACCCAAGCGGCCCGGCAACGCGTACCTCGTATCGAAATGGGACCAGGAGCGACTCGCGCACGCGTACCGATCGCAGGGGATCGAGGTGACTTCGGTGAGGCCTACCTCTCCTTACGGGCCGCGCGCGGCGTACGGCTCGGGACAGCTGCTGATGGGCCTCGCCGAGCGGCGGCACCCCATGGCGTTCAAGAACTTGCGCGGCAACATCCCGTTCCTGCACGTACAGGACCTCTGCGCCGCGGCGCTTCATCTCGCCGAGCATCCCGACGTCGACGGCGAGGCGTACAACGTCACCGACGACGGACGGATCGACGCGATCCGGCTGGCTCAGCTCGTCGCCGACGAGATGGGGACGAGCGCGCGCATCCTGCCGTCGGTCCCCCTCGGGGCGATGCGAAAGGCGTTGTCCGGGGCGGCGCGGATCTCGATGGTGCGGGCCCGCCGCACGGGAACGCGTCCGTTGCTCGAGTACGACCAGGTGCAGTACTTCGGCCATGACTTCGTGTACTCGACGGACAAGCTGAAGGCGACGGGATTCCAGTTCCGATGGCCGGAGCCGGAGGACGGTCTGCGCGCGACGCTGCGTTGGTATCTTGACAACGGCTGGCTCGGGCGGCCGGCCCCACGCACCCGAAGGGGGCGATAGAGACCTTCATCATCGACTGGCCCGTGTTGCTGTTCCTCGGGATCCTTTTCGGCGCCTTCGCGCCGCGGGAGGCCTGGTGGAAGTCGCGCGCGTTTTTCGCGGGAAGCGTTGCGGCGCTCGTCTTCACGATCGTCGCGTTTGCGTCTTATGCCGTGGCACCAGATTGGATGTGGATGTACTTCCTCGACCCTGGCGACGTCGCGTGGTCCCTCCCGGCAATAGCGATCGGCTACCTGGTCGCGTTCGGCATGGGATTCGCAGCGGCGGTCGCGCTAAAGAGCCTGAGCACGAGGCTGGTGGTGGCCGCGGCCGCGTCGATGCTCGCGGCCGAGATCGTCGTTCTGGCGATCACGTGGTCTCGTTATCACGAGGTGGGGACGCGCGCGGAGTGGCTGCGCGGCGGCGCGCACGAGCTCTTCACCGCCCGCCCATCCGGCCCCGTAGCGACGATCGGCGTGCTCGTCCCGGTGTTCTTCGCAGTCCTTGCGGCCGCGCTGTTCTATACGTGGAGGGCGACGCGCGCGGGTTCGTCAGTGCCTGCGAGGGAGGCGCGATCGTGAGGCTGCTTCTCGTCGACAATTTCGACTCCTTCGTCTACAACCTCGCCCAGGCGTTCGGTTCCCTGGGGGCCGAGCCCGTCGTCGTCCGCAACGACGCATCGGTGGACGAGCTGACCGCGCTCGAGCCGGACGCGGTCGTGATCTCTCCCGGCCCGGGCACTCCCGAGGAGGCCGGCGTGTCGATCGATGCCGTCGCTGCCTTCGGCGCGCGGCGCATCCCGTTGCTGGGCGTTTGCCTGGGGCACCAGTGCATCGGTCGCGCGTTCGGGGGCCGCGTGGAGCGCGCGCCCGTCGGGCCCGTGCACGGCAAGACGTCGCAGATCACGCACGAGGGAGCCGGGGTGTTTGCGGGGCTCCCATCGCCGTTCGTCGCGACGCGCTATCACTCGCTCGCGATCGAGCCGGAGGGGTGGCCGGACGAGCTGGAGATCACCGCGCGCAGCGACGACGGCATCGTCATGGGCGTCCGACACAAGGAGATTCCCATCGAGGGCGTCCAGTTCCATCCCGAGTCGGTGCTGACGTCGGACGGACCGAAGCTGATGCGGACGTTCCTCGAGTCGGCCGAGGTTCCCGCGCGCGCCTAGCCCCTACGGGCCCTGGACGAACAGCGTGACGCTGTCGCCGGAGGTGACCTCCTCGCCGGGGGAGGGATCCTGATCGCACACGTTCCCGGGGGGCTCCGTGCACGACGGGTCGGTGTTCGTCTCCTGCGTCACGACGAGCCCGTAGTCGCTCTCGAGAAACGCCTGGGCCTGATCGGCGTCCTCGCCGATCACCGACGGCATCTCCGTCGACTCCGGACCCGTCGAGATCGCGATCTCGACGGTCGTGCCCGGCTCGGCGGCGGTCCCCTGCGTTGGTTCCTGCGACACGACGAGCCCCTCGGAAACCGTGTCGCTGGGGATGTCCACCACGCTCACGGAGAACCCGGCGTTCTCGAGGATCTCCGTCGCCTCGGCCTCGGTGCGCCCGCGCACGTCGGGCACCGGAACCGCCGAGGGCCCGGACGAGATGACCAGGTGGACTTTCGAGCCGCGATCGACCTCGGTATTCGCCGGCGGGTCGCTGGAGATGACGTTCCCGGGCTCGATCTCGTCGCTCGCCTCCGGGGTGACCGTTCCCACTCGGAGCCCGGACTCGTCGAGGAGCTCCTCGGCCTCTGCCTCGGAGAGGTCGACGACGTCGGGGACGGTCGTCTGGCGCGGCCCCCCGGAGACCACCAGCGTGACGGTTGAGCCCTCGTCGACGGGCTCACCGGCAGCCGGGTCTTGCTCGAGCACCTGATCCTCGGGCTTGTTGCTCGGCCGGGTGTCGACCTCGACGACGAATTTCTTGCGCTCGAGGACGATCCTTGCTTCCTCGACGTCCTGGCCTACGACATCCGGCACCTTGACCGTCTTGCCGCCTCCGAAGAAGTTCGTCGCGAATAGATACGCGAGGACGCCGAAGAGGGCGAGGATGCCCAGCGCGGCGAGCACGTACCACCCCGCGCGGCTGCGCGGCTCCGGCAGCGGTTCGTACTCCTGCTCCTGCAGGACGGCGGTCTCGCTGGCGCGCGGCTGCGCGCGCGTCATCGCCTGCGTCGCGCCCAATAAAGGAGTGGCGTGGACCTTTTGGCCTCCGAGAAAGCGCTCGAGGTCGGCCTGCATCTCGGTCGCGCTCGAGAAGCGGTTGTCCGGGTTCTTCGCGAGCGCCTTCATCGTGATCGCGTCGAGCGCCTTGGGAACCTCCGGGTTCACGCCCGAGGGCGGCACCGGGTCTTCGCGGACGTGCTTGTAAGCGACGGCGAGCGGCGTCTCTCCTGTGAACGGAGCACGGCCGGCGATCATCTCGTAGAGCACGACGCCCAGCGCGTACACGTCAGAGCGCGCGTCGACGGGATTGCCCTGTGCCTGCTCGGGCGAGAAGTAGGCGGCGGTCCCGATGACCATCCCGGTTTGCGTCATCGTCTGGTCGCCGTCACTCCCGAGAGCGCGTGCGATCCCGAAGTCCGTCACCTTCGTCTGGCCGCTGGACGTGATCATGATGTTGCTGGGCTTGATGTCGCGGTGAACGAGGCCCCCCGTGTGAGCGCGTGCGAGAGCCTTCGCGACGTCCGACGCGATCTCCGCGGCGCGCTCGGGCATCAGGGGTCCCTCGTCGAGAAGGATGTCCGACAACGAGCGACCTTCGATCAGCTCCATGACGATGAAGTACGCGCCGTCGTCCGCGCCGTAGTCGAAGAGCGAGACGATGTTCGGGTGGTTCAGGTTGGCGGCGGCCTGGGCTTCACGCTTGAAGCGCTCGACGAACGCCCGATCCTGAGAGAAGCGGGCGTGAAGGACTTTGAGCGCGACCTCTCGCCCCAGCAACTCGTCGCGGGCGCGGTACACCTCGGCCATGCCGCCCGTGCCGACGCGTTCGATGACGGTGTAGCGGCCCCCGTAAGTGCGCTCGGTGGTGCTCATCTCAGTCCTTGTCCTTTTCCTTCTTGTCCTTCTTTGCCTGCCCCGGCGGAACCCCGCCGTGCCCGGGCGGGACGTCCTCGTCCACGTCCTCGCCGTCTGCTTCGTCGGCGCCTTCGGAGCCGCTGCTCACGCTGAGCGTAATGGTCTCCCCCGCCCCCGCCACGGAACCGGGCGCCGGCTCGGCGTCGATCACGTCGCCCTCTGGGACGCTCGGATGGGGCCGATCGTTTCGACCGACGTCGAATCCCGCCGCGATCAAGAGCTTCTCGGCGTCTTCGTAGGAGAGGCCCACCACCGAGGGGACGGTCGGCTGCGGAGATGGTCCGTTCGTTGCGCTCCCCCTGGGGGCCGCGCCACGTGCGCCCCGTTCGCGACGGTCTCGCCCCGCCCGCGGCCCGTCGTCGGACGCGAGCCGGAACACCAACAGTCCGACCGCGATCGCCAGCAGGACGCCGAACACGAGTGCGACCATCCTGCCGAGACGCTGCGGATCCCATCTGTCGCCGGGGATCGGCCACACGCTCTGGGCCGGATCGGTCAGCGGGGCCGTGTCGCTCACCGCGACCGGCCGGGTCCCGACGACGAGCGGGGCCGCGCCGGTAAGGCACGCCTGGAGCGCGGCGCCCATCACCCCGGCGTCGGGGTACCTGTCCTCCGGAGCGTGGGCCGTGGCGGTCGCGACGACCCGGTCGAGCTCCGCCGGGACGTCTCGGTTCAAGAGGCTCGGGGCGGGGACGTTGTCGCGCAGGTGGCGCATGGCGACGGACACCGGTGAGTCTCCCGTGAACGGGACCGCGCCGGTGAGCATCTCGTACACGACGATCCCGGTGGAGTACACGTCGGACGGTGGCCCGACCGCGGCGCCGTTGGCCTGCTCGGGAGAGATGTAGTGCGCGCTCCCCAACACGGACCCGGTCGCGGTCAGCGTCGAGTCGCCGGCTACGCGCGCGATCCCGAAATCGGTGACCTTGACGAGATCCTGCTCGCCGACGATCACGTTCGCCGGCTTGACGTCGCGATGCACGACGCCCGCGGCGTGTGCGTGCGACAGAGCGTCGCAGACCTGCTCGGCGATGCGGATGGAGCGGTCGGGTGACAGAGGCCCGTGCTCGCGCAGCAGGCGGGCCAGGTCGCGACCCTCTGCAAGCTCCATCACGATGAAGTGATGGCCGGCATCCTCGCCGTAGTCGAAAACGGTGGCGATGTTCGGATGGGCGAGGGCGGCGACGGACCGCGCCTCGCGACGAAAGCGCTCTACGAAACGCGGCTCTTGTGCGAGATCGCCACGAAGGATCTTGACGGCCACCCGCCTCTCCAGGCGTTCGTCGACGGCGCGGTAGACCGTGCCCATCCCGCCGGCGGCGAGCTTGCTCTCGAGGCGGTAACGGCCGTGGAACCGGCGCGGGGTCGACGGGCCTGGGCCCGTCTCCGTCACCATCCGTCGATGCTGCGGTCTGCCTCGAGGATCTGCTTCGCGATCGGAGCCGCGACGGCACCGCCGGTCGCCTCCGAGCCGAACGCGCCGCCGTGCTCGACGATCACCGCGACCGCGATCTTGGGGTCCTGGGCAGGCGCGAAGGAGATGAACCACGTGTGTGGGTTCTGTCCCTGCACGGTCTGTGCGGTCCCGGTCTTTCCGGCGACGCTCACGCCCGGGATCTGCGCCGCGGTCCCCGTCCCCTCCGCGACGACCGACTCCATCATCTCGGTCGTCTCTTGCGCGGTTTCCGGTGACATCGCCCGGCCGAGGCTCGACGGCGAGAACCGATCCGAGATCCCACCGGACGGGTCGTAGATCTGGCGCACCAGTCGCGGCCGCGGAACGACTCCGTCGTTCGCCACGGTCGCGGCCACGAGCGCCATCTGCAACGGCGTCGCGCTCGTGTCCCCCTGACCGATGGCCGCGTACGCGCGCAGCGGGGCCTCGTCGTCGGGGATGTCGGGATAGATGCTCGCGATGGTGGCGATGTCGAAGGGGATCTCCTCGTTGAAGGCCATGTCGCCGGCCATGTGGAAGATGTCGCGCGGGATCTCGAGCCCGAGCTCGCCGAACGTCGTGTCACACGAGATCGTCATCGCGTGGAACAGGGTGATGTCGCCGCCTCCCGCGCACGTGCTGCGGGAGAAGTTCCTCAGGACGTTCGTGGTCAACGGCAGGTCGAGCGCGAGGGGGTCCTCGAAGGTCGAGTCCGGCTTGTAGCGGCCGGACTCGAGGGCCGCGGCCCCCGTCAGGACCTTGAACGTCGATCCCGGCGGGTATCTGTTGGTAGTCGCGATGTTCACGAGCGGGCTCTTCGAGGAGCTCGGGTCGAGTGCTTCGTATGCCTCCTGTGCAGCGGTCGAGTCGTGCTGCGATATCGGCGTCGGGTCGTAGGACGGATTGCTCCACATGGCGCGTACCTCACCCGTGGAGGGATCCATCGCGACGACGGCGCCGCGGTTGTCCCCGAGAGCGGTGCGAGCGACCTCCTGCAGACGCGAGTCGATCGTCGTCTGGATATCGTCCCCGCGCTTGCCACCGCCGAACAGCCGGTCCTCGATGTCCTGCATGGACAGGACGCTGTTGTCGCCGAGAAGCTGCTCGTCGAAGCCGGCCTCTAAGCCGAAGCGGGCGCCGGCCGCCACCGAGACGTATCCGGTGAGGTGGCCGTAGAGCTCGCCCTCCGGATACGTCCTCAGGTACTTGAGGCGACCGCGCGTGGGCCGGGAGACCGCCATCACCTTTCCGTCGCGCGTGAGGATCGTGCCGCGCTTGATCGAGTACTGGCGGATGAGGTTCAGCGCGTTCGCGGGGTTCCGGGCGATGCGCTCGGCCGCGAAGATCTGGATGTAGTTCAGCTGCGCGAAAACGGCCACGAAGAGGGCGATGAGCCCGATGCCGACGCGGCGGATCTGGCGTTGCATCATCTGCCCCCGATCAGGATCTCGGAGGTGTGCGCCGGCAACGGCTCACTCGCGGTCTGGTGTGACATGCGCACGAGCAGCGCGACGAGGACGAAGTTCGACAGCAGGCTGGACCCCCCGTAGGACATGAACGGAAGCGTTATCCCGGTGAGCGGCAACAGCCTCGTAATGCCGCCGAGGATGATGAACGTCTGAATCGCGAAGCTCGCCGTCAAACCCGCGGCGAGAAGCTGCCCGAAGTCGCTGCGCTGACCCAACGCGGTGCGCAGCCCGCGCGCGACGAGCAACAGGAAGCAGATCAGGATCGCCGCGGTTCCGAGAAGGCCGAGCTCCTCGCCGACGGCCGAGAAGATGAAGTCGGTATGTGCCTCGGGGATGAGGTCGGGGCGACCTTGCCCGAGGCCGGTGCCGAACAACCCCCCTGTGGCGAGGGCGAACAGCGACTGCGCGAGTTGAAAGCCCTGGTCCTTGACGACGTCGGGGTCGAACACGTGGAGCCACGCCTGAACGCGCTCTTGTACGTGTGCGAACTGCTGATAGCCGACGAACGCGCCGATCCCGAACAACAGCGTGCCGAACGCGGCGTAGACGACGCGCGCCGTCGCGATGTACAGCATGACCAGGAACATGGAGAAGAACAGCAGGCTCGATCCGAGGTCCTTCTCGTAGAACATCACCGCGAGCGACAAGCCCCACATGACGAGCAGGGGGCCGAAGTGCTTCAGGTCGGGGACGTGGATGCCCAGGATCCGGCGGGACGCGATGGCCAGCAGCTCTTTTCGCTCGGCTAGGTACGCGGCAAAGAAGATGACCAGGCATATCTTCGCCAGCTCGCCCGGCTGGAAGCTGAACTTCCCGACCTCGATCCAGAGCCGCGCGCCGTTGACGGTCTTTCCGAGCGGGGACATCGGCAATAAGAGAAGCCCCACCCCGATGAACCCCAGGAGGTATTTGTAACGAGCGAGGATCCCTATGTCGCGCACGATGACCAGCGTCGCGACGAAGCACACGACGCCCACGACAGTCCAGGTCACTTGAATGGGCCCGAAGCCCTTGGGTGACAGGCGATACACGGCGGCCAGCCCGATCGCGTTGAGGATCGCCGCGATCGGAAGGACCAACGCGTCCGCGTGCTGGGCGAAGCGACGCATGAGGACGTGTGCGACGACGTATGACGCGACCAACACCGACACGATAGGAACGGCAACGTCGACGCGCGAGCTGTTGCGCGCCAGCGCGACGAGGGCGATAGCCCCGGCTCCCACGACGAGGGCCAGGATCAACAGCGCGAGCTCGGTGTTGCGTCTCCTGAGCGATACCTGCATCAGCGCCGGCGCTTCTTGTCGTTGTCCTTCTTGTCGTTGTTGCCGCCGTCGCCACCCGACGCCGTGTCGTTTCCACCCGTTTCGCCTTCGGGCTCCGCGTTGAAGTCCTCCGCGAGCGTCCGGAGGTTCGCCACCGTCGACTCGGCGGCGTCGAGCGACTCGACCTTGATGCCCTCCTCGACGTCCTCCTGCTTGAACTCCGGCAGGTCCGCCAACGGCACGTCGGTGGCCTCCTCCTCGCTCCTGAGGTCGAGGCCCGCGATCTCGTCGGGTATCCCCCGGTAGATGGCGACGTAGCCGGCGTCGTTCGCGCCGACGAAGAACGAGTTGTTGAGGAAGTAGCGCGCGGCCGCG
>DATBND010000154.1:0-9156 GCA_036554505.1 Actinomycetota bacterium
CTATGTCCATGCCCCGTACCTCATCAACGTCGCCTCGCCGAACAACCGCGTCCGCATCCCCTCACGCAAGATCCTCAGCGGGACGATCGAACGGGCCGAGGACGTGGGGGCCGCCGGCCTGATCGTTCACGCAGGGCACGCCGAGGATGACGTCAAGCGAGGGTTCATCCGCTGGAGGAAGGTCTTCGAGGAGATAGAGACCGACGTCCCGATCCTCATCGAGAACACGGCGGGCGGGAACAACGCGATGGGCCGCAAGATCGACGTCATCGCCGAGCTCTGGAAGCACCTCGAGGAGTTCGACGTCGGTTTCTGCTTCGACACCTGTCACGCGCACGCCGCGGGCGAGGACCTGACCGACGTCGTCGAGCGTGTCCTCGAGGCGACCGGTCGGATCGACCTCGTGCACGCGAACAGCTCGCGCGACGCGGCCGGCAGCGGGGCGGATCGTCATGCCAACTTCGACGAAGGTCAAATGGATCCCGAGTCGATCGTGGCTATGGCCAAGGCGGCCGGCGCGCCCGCGATCATCTGCGAGACGCCCTGGACGCGCATAGCCGACGACATCGCGTGGCTGCGAGAAAGACTTTGAGGCGACGCCGCGATCGTCTCGACGATCGCGGGGGTTCCTCTAGAGGAGGATCAGACTCCCAGCGTCTCCCGCAGCGAGTCGACGTGACCGCGCACGTTCACCCCGTAGAGCGCGTGCTCGATCGTCCCATTCTCGTCGATGACGAACGTCGACCGTTTGACGTGGAGCTTCTGGCCCTCCCACTCCTCGGGCCTCTCGCGCAGCGCGCCGTATCGTTTGGCGACGTCGAGGTCGGCATCGACGAGCAACGGAAAGTTCAATCCGTGCTTCGACGAAAAGCGCGCGTGCGACGCGGCACCCTGTGGGCTCACGCCGAGGACTACGTAGTTGGCCCCTGACCAGAGGTCGTGCGTGTCGCGGAAATCACACGCCTCTTTCGTTCACCCGGGCGTGTCGTCGGCCGGATAGAAGTAGAGGACGACCTTCTTGCCCGTGAGGTCCGATAGGCGCCACGTCGTGCCGTCGGCGTCCTCCAACTCGAAGGGCGGAGCGGGAGAGCCTGGTTCGAGCATGTCCTGATCCTTCACGTGTCGTCGTCGGTGTCGTCGTCCGTCTCGGTGTCCAGGGCCCCGAGCATCGACTCCTGGAGCCAGCCGAGCCAGTGCAGGACCGCGAGCGCGGCCGCGTCCGGGTCGTCGGAGTCGATCCCTGCCGCCATTCTCTCCTCGGTGACGTCCAGCCGTGTACCGATCGCGAGCCGGATGTCGGTGAGCAGGGCGAGCCAGCGATCAGTCTGCTCGTCGTCCAGCGTCGCGTCGACCGCCCCCGCGGTGCCCACGGTCTCGAGCGCGGTCCTCAGCGCGGTCGTCTTGCGGTCGTGGAGCTCGTCGCCGATCAGCGCGCGGTACTCGTTCGCTTCCTTCTCGTCCTCGAACGCGTCCGGAAAGAGCCGCCGCAGGACCGCGTCCGACGGAGGGATGTCGGCCTCGAGCAACGTGCGCATCTCACCGAGGAGCTGGCGCATGAGGTCGGCCTCGTGCTCCTCGAGCGCGAAGCGGAGACCACCGGACGCGTCGCGCTCTATCTCGCCCACTCAGACGCTCTGCGAGATCGTCGCCCACAGCCCGTAGCGGTGAAGGCGATAGCAGTCGAGCTCGGCTTTCTCACGCGCGCCGCTCGAGACGACCGCGCGGCCCTCGTGGTGCACCTGGAGCATCAGCCGCTCGGCCTTGGCGCGGGGATAGTTGAAGAGCTTCTGGAGGACCCACGTGACGTAGGTCATGAGGTTGATGGGATCGTTCCACACGATCACGAGCCAGGGCAGGTCGGGCTCGGCCTGCTCGAGATCCTCGTCTTCTCGCTCGCGCACCGGTGCGGTCGTGCTCATGCGCCCTGGGCAGGATTCGAACCTGCGACACCCGGTTTAGGAAACCGGTGCTCTATCCCCTGAGCTACCAGGGCGGGTCATCGAGTGTCTCATTGCCTGCCGCGGCGAGCGAAGTCACGGTTCGATGGCGATCGCTCCCTGAGCTTCCGAAAGGGCGTGACCGAACTCGGCGCGCGTGAAGACGAGCCCGGCAGGAGCGCGGAACTCGAAGGAGGCCTTGGCTCCCTCGCCCGGGAAGATGTCGGCACGCAACGCAGTTCCGCTCGCGTCCACGGTCGGAAACCCAAGGCCGTTGACGGCGAGGAGGGTCACTCGTACGCCTACGGGGTGACCGGACGTGGACGACGCATTCAGCACGTTCATCACGAGGCGGCAGCGCTGGAGGGCTCTCGTCCGCTCGGCGGACCGAGCCTCGACCGGCCGGCAACGAAATGACTCGAACGCGAACTCGTATCCCCCGAGACGAAAGGAGTGCCCATCCGGCTGCGGTGGAATGACCTCCGGCGGAGTGGCAAACAGCTGGTTCAGGATGAAAAAGAACGATCCGAGGAGGAAGGCGACGAGTGTCGGATGGCGCACGCGGCTCCGAAAGCGCTCGGTCTCTGGACGGTGCATCCCATCAGCGCGCATCGGTGATCGTCCTCTGGTGTGGATCGGCGTGAGGAAGCAGCGCGATCCGCGCGGCTTCGATGATGTTCCACAGCGGGGTGTCGGTTCGGGAGTAGTACACGCGGCGTTCGCCGGGGAGGGGGTCGTGACGCGCCAACATCCCCAGCTCCACCAAGCGTTCCAGCTCGGCGCTGACCCCACTCGCGCTGTAGCCGATTCCTTGCGCGGCTTCGGTCAGGAAGAAGGGTTGATCGGCCCCGAGGACCCACAGCAAGACGCGCAGGCGAAGGCGGCGACCGAACAGGATGTGGCCTAGCTGATCTTCGTCCATGTCACTTCCTAGAAGCTTCTTGATACTTGAATAAGGAATCATGTCTGCGGATGGTTGTCCAGGGGCGCTGCTCCGTTAGGCGCGGGAGTGTTAACTAAGTTGCTCAAGTGTCAGGTAACACAATAATCACAACTCTGTAATTCAATTAGCGTTGTCGTGTCGTTGGGGGAAGGACCAGGTGCCGTGTCGAGATCCACGCGCGTCGTTGCCACCGCGCTGATCGCCGCCTGTGCATTGTCCGCGGCGCCAGCCGCGGGCGCGGTTCCCTCGCATGCCTACACCGGGCTCGGGTCGTGGGTCGACCTCTACAACAAGCGGCCGTGGAAGCATCCCGACCGCGTCGTCGCCGAACTGACGCAGCGAGGGGTCCAGACGCTCTACCTCGAGACCTCGAGCTACAAGTTCAAGACGGCGATCGTGCATCCGAACGCCGTGGGCGAGTACATCGACCTCGCTCACGACAACGGTATGACCGTCGTTGCGTGGTACGTCCCGTCCTTCAAGCCGGTCGCGCGGGACCTGCGGCGTGTGCGCGCGGCGATCGACTACGTGTCGCCGGGTGGCGGTTCCTTCGACTCGTTCGCGCTCGACATCGAAGCGACCGTGGTGCAGGACGTGACCGAGCGCAACGCACGCACGAGGAAGCTGTCGCGGGCCATCCGGCGCTACGCCGGCGACGGGTACGCGCTGGGGGCGATCGTCCCCGACCCTGTCGGCTCGGTCTACTGGACCGACTTCCCTTATCCGGCGCTCGGGCGGCTCTACGACGCGTTCATGCCGATGAGCTACTTCACGTTTCGCGTCGAGGGGCCGACCGCGGTGCGCCGGTACATCCGCGCGAACGTCCGCGCGGTGCGGGAGCGGACCGGCGTGGAGGATCTGCCCGTCCACCCGATCGGAGGCATCGCCGACGCGGCGAAGCTCTCCGAGGTGAAGGCGTACGTCCGGGCTGTGTTCGCCGAGAGCGCCGTCGGCGGAAGCCTCTACGACTTCCCCCTCATGCGCGCCGGTGAGTGGAAGCGACTCGCTCGACTGCGAAGCAAGCGAGAGGCTCCGGCGGATCCCGGCATCCTGCCGGAGACGCGGCCGGCGCATCCTCATCTCGTCTGAGCGGTCGGCCGATTTAATCTCCGAACCCTCTGGAAACGACGGCGCGTCTGGGGTGCAATACGCCGATGGCGGTCTCAGTGACGCGGCCCCGCCCGCTTAGAAGCGTCTCCGTCGATCGGCCAGGGCCCGCCCGGCCGGCTCACCCGCCGCGCCCCAAAGCCTCAGCGCGCTAAGCCCTCGCCGGGGGCATTGCCTGGCGGTTCACGACGGTGTTTAGTGATGGGGCATCCCCGCCACGGTGGGGATCCGCATCTGGGGAAGGGCGGCGGGGGCGGCATTGTCTCGATTCTTTATCGCCATAGGCCGTGCATCTCGGCGCGTGCAGGTATGGCTGTCGACAAGGCTCCAACGGATCCAGTCATGGGTCTGCAAACGTCTGACGGGATCCGCGGCCGGAAAGCTCGGCGCGCGCATCGGGCTCGTAGTCATCCTGTGCGCGCTTGCGCTCGTGGCGCTGGGGCAACTCGACGGGCTCCTAAAGGGAATGCGTGTCCCGGGGCGCGCTGCAGGGGCGTCGCGGACCTCGCCGGGCCGCTGACAGAGTGGAATCCCGGGGAGCTCCTTGTTCGCTCCGAAGAGGTTGTCGACACGTGGCGTCGTCACTCAGAGGAGGTCGGTGCGGGTTTCACCGACGCACGGTCGATCGCGGCGCGTCACATCGTCGTCGACTCCGTCCTGTTCGTGCCCGCCTATGCAGCTTTGCTAGCGCTCCTCTTTTGTGCGGCGCTGCGCAGGCTCAAGTCCGACGGAAAGCTGACTCAATACGCGCAGGGACTTCGGACGCTCGCGACCGGTTGGTGGGGCGGCATATTGATGGCCCTGCTCGCCGCAGATTGGATCGAGAATCTTGCGTCATGGCTCGTGCTCGACGAGTGGTGGGAGGGAGTTGCTCCGACCGGTCTCGTGTACGCGTTGAAGGCCGCGACGACCGCCAAGTGGCTGCTGTTGTTCTTGCTGATCGCCCTACTCGCTCTTCTGACTGCGGTGCTGCTGCGACCCGGGTTGCAATCGGTCTTAGGTGCCGAGCGGTTGCGCGAGCGACTCGAGCCGCTTACGCGAGTACGGCTCCAGCTGGTACTGCTCGCGCTCTTCGGCGCATCCATCCTCGTTCCGCCCCAAGGACTCGACGTGATCCGCCGATGGGACCTGGTAACGGGTTCGGCCGCGATCGCGGCGACCTTCGTGTACGCGTACTTCAGCTGGGACGTCGCCGATCGCTTGATCGGGCTGTCCGACTCGGCGCGGAAAGGGATCCGGCTGCGGTGGTGGGCGCTCGCCGGGCTCGTGCTGACGGCGTTGGGGGGCCTGATGCTGTGGAGGTGGCCGTCGCTGCCGTGGGGCGTTCTCGTGCCGGGGATCCTTCTGCTCGTGATCGCCGGGGCAAGCAGGGTCGTTGCGTCGGACGGGAAAGCGTCGACGAACCGGCAACTCGCGCTCGACGCGGGGTCCGATGACGAATCCTGGAGGATGCACCAACGCCCGGCCGGAAGCGACATAACGCGGCGGTCCAAGGCCCTGGCCCACGTGCTCGCCGCGGGGCCTCCGGTCGCGCTTGGGTTGGCCATGGTCCGCGCGTCGGTGGGTCAGCTCTCGTACGCAAAGCACGCGGGGAGCGGGATGTGGGCCCTGCTTCTACTGGGCATCGCGCTCACGCTCCTCGGATGGGGGCTGTCAACGCGGCTCGGACAGCGCGCGACGGACCCGACGGAGAGCGCTCCTGATGGCGCGCGTCAGCTAGCGCGATGGGGCGCGTTGGCCGGCGCCGCGATCGCCCTCGTGACGGTGGCCCTCGCACTCATCCGCGACGGCGACCTGGGGTGGACGTTCGCCAGGAGCGTAGGGACGGTCGGCATCGTCGCGACGTTCGCGCTCGTGCTGGCGCTGGTGGGCGGGGCGGTCGTCTGGGCGGTGGAGCGCGTCGATCCGCCGGCCTTTTTCCGCGTGCTGAACCTGCGACGGATACCCATCTTTACCCTCGTGCTCATATGGGTGCTCATCGCCGCTCGGTTCGATCCCCCCGGTTACCACGACGTGAGGTTGCTGGGCGCGCCGTCGGGCGGGACGGCCGCCTCGGGGGTCACCGTCGTCCGGGCGTTCGATAGATGGCTCGAACGCGCAGACGCCCCGACGTACACGTCGTCTCGGAGGCTTGCTGCGAGGGCGCGCACGACGCCGGCTCCGCTCGTCGAGACGAGAGTTGCCGTACCGATGACGTTCACGGCGGCGTCCGGCGGAGGTGTCCGCGCTGCTTACTGGACGTCGCTCGTTCTCGACTGTCTCTACGAGAGGGCACCCACGTTCGAGGCGGCGGACAGCTGCGACAACGGTCCTCCGTACGAGGGAGCGGGGAAGACGCGCGGTCTCTTTGCCTTGAGCGGCATCTCGGGCGGCAGCCTGGGCCTGGTGGCGTACGCCAGTCAGCTCGTCGGGACGGAGGACTCCGGCTACCGGCGGGATTGGGTGGACGAGCGCTTGGACGAGGATTTCCTGGCGCCGACGCTGGGGTGGCAACTCTTCGTGGAGAGCGCCCGCGCGCTGTTCAGGTTCGACCCGCCGTCGGACCGAGCCGCGATCATGGAGGAGTCGTGGGAACGCGCGTGGCAGGACAACGATGGCAGGGACTTGCTAAAGCAAGGGTTGCGCGCGACGTGGCGAGACCATCCGGACGTTCCGTTGCTGTTGCTCAACGGATCGTCGGTCAACGACGGGTGCCGCTTTGAGACATCGGTCTTGAACGCCGGGCCCCCGAGCAGTAGCGAGAATTGCCTGTCGCTACAACCATTCGAGCGTGCGCAGTCCGCATCGGACGTCGAGCGCACGTTCGGTGCAACCTTGGACCTGATGGACTTCCTTTGCCGAGACCAGGACCTCGCACTGTCCACGGCAGCGTTGCTCTCCGCCCGTTTTCCCGGAGTGTCCCCGCCGGGCCGGCTCGAGCCGCAGTGCACGCCCGGGGACACGACGTACATAGTCGACGGGGGCTATCTCGAGAGCTCCGGTGCGTCCCCACTCGTCGAGCTCTGGCGAACGATGCAGCCTTTGGTCGAGGCCTACGACGAGCTCGCTCACCCCCGGGTCGACACGCCATGTCTCGTCCCGTTTTACGTTCAGATCGACAACGGATACGAGGTGCCCGACGTAGCGCCCCGCGACCAGGACCCGGGAGACCTGACTTCGCCTCGGAAAGCCCAAGGCGCGGCGCGCGGAGCATGGTTGGCCGGCGCCCGCGAGGCGGCGGCGATCGCCTTCAGAAAACCGTTCACGCCCGGACGCACCGCCGTGATGCAGGGCGGGTGGCCGCTGACGAACCGCTATCAGCACATCTATCCGCGCGCCCACCCCGGTATACAAGCGCCTCTGGGGTGGGCGTTGTCGCCCGCAGCACGCGCGGACCTGCGTCAGCAACTCGACTCTCCCGACAATCGACACGCCATCGGGCAAGTGAGGGAGTGGAGCCGAACGGTGACGTGCGCGCCGTCGTTGAAGGATCCGCGCTACTCGCCGGCTGAGTTCGACCTCGGATCGACCGTCGACCTGTCTTCGACATGGCGCGCGTCCGACACGCGCGACATGCTGTCCTTCTTCAGGAATCGAGAGCAGAGCAGCGTCTCAGTCGCCTTCCTCCGCCCGGGGCTGGACGCGAACGACGTGGCTGACCGCCTCACGGTCGCCGTCAGGACTCAGGCCGGGGTCGAGCCCACCTCGACCACGTACACGTTGGGTGGGCTTACGGGCCGCCGCGTCGCATACTCCGCGTGTGAGGTGCCTCTCGATCTCGAGATCCTGCCCACTCACCTCGTGTCGCCGACCTCTTGTGCGTCCGAGGAGTTCCGGGCGAAGCCTGTTCACGACGTTTTTCCGCCGTCTGCCGGAGGGGGGTTGCGAGTCGCCCTAGCGCCCGGCGAGCATGCCGCATCCTTCGTATCCGAATACGCCGGGCGAGTGGTAGTCCTCACCATCACAGGCCCGACGAGCACGTCTGTGTACTCGGCTCAGGCCGCCGCCGCGTTGGTCCTGTCGAGCCTCGAAGGTTAGGTGCCGGATACCCTCCAGTGGGTCGGCGGTCGTGCGAGGAGGCGTCATGCGCATCGGCATGGTTGGGCTTGGTCGAATGGGCGCGAGCATGACGATCCGACTCGTGCAGGGCGGACATGAGGTCGTCGCGTTCGACGTGAACGCCGAGGCCGTCGCCAGCGCTGCTGCAGAGGGCGCGTCGCCGGCCGCCTCCCTCCCGGACCTCGTCGGTCAGCTGACGCCACCGCGCGTCGTGTGGCTGATGGTCCCGGCGGGCGAGATCACCCAGAACGCGATCGACGAGCTCGCCGGGCTACTGGGGCGCGGCGACGCGATCGTCGACGGCGGCAACTCTCGTTACACCGACTCGCTGCGTCGCGCCGAGGACCTCGGTGAACGCGACATTGACTTCGTCGACTCGGGCACCTCCGGCGGGGTGTGGGGGCTGAAGAACGGCTACTGCCTGATGGTCGGAGGAAAGAGGGAGTCGATCGAGCGCCTCGAGCCGCTGTTTCACACCCTCGCTCCGGAGAAGGGCTACGCGCACGTCGGGCCGCCGGGCGCCGGGCACTTCGTGAAGATGGTGCACAACGGGATCGAGTACGGGCTCATGCAGGCGTACGGCGAGGGCTTCGAGCTCCTCCACAAGAACGGCGAGTTCGATCTCGACCTCGGCCAGATCGCCGAGGTGTGGCGACACGGCAGCGTCGTGCGTTCGTGGTTGCTCGATCTCGTTGCGTCGGCGTTGGAGAAGAACCCGGACCTCGACGGCATCTCGGACTACGTGGAGGATTCCGGCGAGGGCAGATGGACGCTCGACGCCGCGATCGACCAATCGATCCCGATGCCGTCCCTCGCTCTCGCTCTGTTCACGCGTTTCGCGTCGCGCCAGGACGAGCTCTTCGCCGGCAAGCTGATCGCCGCGCTTCGTAACGAGTTCGGCGGGCACGCGTTGCATGCCCGCGAGGTCAGGGAGAAGACCGAGGAGTAGAGAGGCTACTTCCCGCCGCTGCCGCTGGAGTCGTCGTCGGGCTCGTCGTCGATCAGTCCGTCGTCGTCGGAGCTGCCGGAGCCGCTCGAGCCCTCGTCGTCCGGTGGCGGCGTCGGGTCGCCGCCCGAGCCCGAGCCGGAGCCGGAGCCGGAGCCAGAGCCGGAGCCGGAGCCGGAGCCGGA